>NZLV01000145.1 GCA_002694345.1 Maricaulis sp. | reverse complement strand
TCGGCGCGATAGGTGAAGCTCTCGATCACCGTGGCGCCATGGCCTTTGCGGGCACGCTCGGCCGCCCATTGCGTGGCGGCATAGACGGCGAGGAAGTCATTCCCGTCGATCCGCAGCGAGGCGAGGCCATAGCCCAGCCCCTTGGCCGCGAAGGTCGGGGCATCACCGGCGGCAATGCCCTGGAAGGTGGAAATGGCCCACTGATTGTTGACGACATTCAGCACGACCGGTGCCTTGTAGGTCGAAGCCAGCACCAGAGCGCCGTGGAAGTCACCCTCGGCCGTGGAGCCTTCGCCGATCCAGCTGGCCGCGATCTGGTCTTCGCCCTTGTAGCGGCACGCCATGGCATAGCCGACGGCTTGCGGGAATTGCGTCGCCAGATTGCCGGAGATCGAGAAGAAATTGCCCTCGGCCCAGGTGTAGTGCACCGGCAGCTGGCGGCCCTTCAGATTGTCACGGCTGTTGGAGATGCAGTGGCACATCATGTCGACAATGTCGCGACCGCGCGCAAACAGGATGCCCTGCTGGCGGTAGGAGGGAAACACCATGTCGCCCTGGTCGAGCGCCATGGCGCCGGCGACCGCAATGGCCTCCTCGCCCGTCGACTTCATGTAGAAGCTCATCTTGCCTTGGCGCTGCAGCTTGAGCATGCGGTCGTCATAGGCGCGGGTCAGCATCATGTGCTTGAGCCCCTCGCGCAGGATGTCCGCATCCAGTTTGGGATCCCATTCCCCGACGGCCTGGTGGTTGTGGTCGAGGACCCCGATCAGGCCGAGGGCCAGGTCGCGGGTCTCCACGCCGGCCACGGATACATCCGGGCGTTTGGCCTCGCCGGCCGGCTGGACCTCAATATGCGAAAAATCGGGCGTGTCGCCGGGACGCGCATGCGGCGCGGGGACATGAAAGCGAGGTGCGTCTTGTGCCATGAGCTCTCATCTGGACTGGCGGGACGAAGTGCCCCGGACATGCAGACCGGCCACGCTAGGCGACCGCTTCTGCGCGAGGGGCTCTAACGCGGAAGCGCTAGTCTTGTCCACCATTGGAATGCGGTGCCATTTTGGGGTTCGCAAGAGCGAAAGCTTAGATTATTTTCTCAGAAAATTATGATTTGAGGAAATAATGACGGCTACCCTAGATACGATCGACGTTCGCATTCTTGAAGCCCTGCAGGAAGATGCGGGCCGCTCCGTCGCGGACATCGCGGAAATCGTCGGTCTGACGCCCTCCCCCTGCTGGCGCCGCATTCGCCGCCTGGAGACCGAAGGTATCATCAAACGGCGCTCGGTCCAGCTGGATCGTCGCGCCGTCGGCCTGATGTTCACCGCCTATCTGGAAGTGAAGATCTCTCCGGCCCGCAAGGCCAATTACGACAAGTTCGAAAAGGCCATTCAGGACTTCGAGGAAGTGGTGGAAGGCTGCACGATGACGGGCCCCTACGACTATCTTCTGAAGATCGTCGCGCCGGACATCGATGCCTACAACACCTTCATGTACGAGAAGATGATCCCGCTCGATGTGGTCGGCGAATTCCAGACCTCGGTCCAGGTCCGCAACGTCAAGGAAGGTCGCGGCCTGCCCTTGAGCCATATCGACAGCTAAGCGGTTTTTCGCCAGTGCAGCATGAAACCTGTTGCCGGGGCGCGGCATGAAACCCGCCCGCCTCGGCCCGCGCACCTGGCTGGGCATCACGCTGGCCGTGATCATCCTGGCCATCGCGCTCCGGATTGCCCTGTTCACGGGCACTGAGCGCGAAGCCTGCCTGGACGGCAATGGCAGCTGGCACGCCGACAGCGAGACCTGCCGCTTCTCGGATGATCCGTCGGGCTGGTAGCACGCACCGATAAACCACGCCGTTCCGGCGGCGCGACCTAACCCTACGCCTCAGAACGCGGCGCAAAGTGCGCTCTGACGTAGTCATACACCGCGTATTCCAGAGGGTGCGTTTCTCGAAAAACCGCACGATATTCGTCTGGCAAAGCGTCCGTTCGCGCCGTAGCGTTGAGGTGACCGAGCTCTTCTGCCCGGAACGGCACCCCTAACTTCTGAGCGAAGCGCTGCAGACTGTCTGGCAAAAACTCCGTCAAACCTACGCCAATAAAATACTTCTCGATTATTTCTTTGTAATTGTTAGTATTAATTTGTCTCGGGAAATGATTCAGCATGTTAACCGGCTGCTGGGAAACAAAATCCTTCAAATCTCCACTTGGAACTATCGATTGATCTTTCCAATCACTCCCAACTTTTTTCCTATAAAAATACTGGGAGACCATGAGTTGATACGGCTCACGGATAATCGCTAAAAATTGCTGAACACGGGGGTAATATTGCTCAACACCAAAACCCCTAAGACTGTTAAAGTGGCCGTATACCACCGGCGCACGGCCGGCGCTTTCAAGGCGCTCGAGGTCTAGTTTGGGTGGCATTTTGGCTGCGACTTCGTCGTAATAATGCAAACGAAGCCGCTCTGGAAACCATGATCGGACCAATTCCTTTACAGAAATACCGCCGGTTTTTGGGACATGGATGAAGATGAGGGTTTTTGAAGGGTCATACTCAACCATTCAGACAGGCCCTTTCACTCCAGCATCTTCAGACAGTTTCCAGATAGACTAGCGCTCGCCCAGACACCCAAGAAGGTGGCCAGGCGAGCTAAAAGCCTACGCCAGACGCTCCACGGCGACGGCCGTGGCTTCGCCGCCACCGATGCAGAGCGAGGCGACGCCCTTGGACTTGCCGTGCTTTTCCAGCGCGGCCAGCAGCGTCACCATGATGCGGGCACCGGAAGCGCCGATCGGGTGACCCAGGGCGCAGGCGCCGCCATTGACGTTGATGATGTCGTGGGAAATGCCCAGCTCCTTCATCGCGATCATCGGCACCACGGCGAAAGCCTCGTTGATCTCCCACAGATCGACATCCTCGACCTGCCAGCCGGCGCGCTCGACGACCTTGCGCATGGCCGGGACCGGAGCGGTGGTGAAATAGGCCGGCTCATGGGCGTGGGCGGCGGTCGCGACGATCTTGGCGATCGGCTTGAGACCGCGGCGTTCCGCTTCCGACAAGCGCATCATGATCAGGGCCGCAGCGCCGTCAGAGATGGCCGAAGCATTCGCCGCCGTCACCGTGCCATCCTTGCCGAAGGCCGGGCGCAGGCTCGGGATCTTCTCCGGCATGGCCTTGCGCGGCAGTTCGTCCGTATCGACCACGACATCGCCCTTGCGGGTCTGGATGGTCACCGGCGTGATCTCGCGCTTGAAGTCGCCATCCTTGGTCGCGCGTTGGGCGCGGGCCAGGGTTTCCAGGGCATAGGCGTCCTGTTGTTCGCGCGTGAACTGGTGTTCTTCCGCGATCATGTCGGCAAACACGCCCATCGCCTTTTTCTCATAGGCGTCTTCCAGACCGTCCTGGGCCATGTGGTCCTTGACGACGTCATGGCCGTATTTGAACCCGCCGCGGTGGGTCGGCAGCATGTGCGGCGCGTTGGTCATGGATTCCATGCCGCCCGCGATGATGATTTCCGCATCACCCGCGGCGATGGCCGAACGACCCATGATGGCCGCCTGCATGCCGGAGCCGCACATCTTGTTCAGCGTGGTGGCTTCGACGGATTTCGGCAGGCCGGCCTTGATGGCGGCCTGGCGGCCCGGGGCCTGCCCCTGGCCAGCCATGAGCACATTGCCCATCAGGACCTGGTCGACATCATCACCGGCCAGACCGGCCTCTTCCATGGCAGCCTTCACGGCGATGGCGCCCAGCTCATTGGCGGACAGGGGAGAGAGCTCACCCAGCAGGCCGCCCATCGGGGTGCGGGCCATGCCGACGATGACGATCGGATCGTCGCTAGCACTCATGTCGTGTCTCCTCGGGGGTTGAAAGTCTCAGAAGTCTGGCGCGCATGATCAAAACAAGCGGACCAGCGTCAAGTTATTTCGCAGATGCGGCATTGGCTGCACGGGCCGGACCCGATTGCCACCGATCATGGCAAACCTTTCTTCCGCTTGCGCTTTTCGCAAGCTTCACCCGCTTTGTAGCCAAACTTGATACCGCGTTCAACTTTTCAGTGATGACGCAGCGGAGCGAGCTGTTAGCGGTAGCAGCACTGGACCGCCGTGCTGGGTAGCCGAGTGAGACAGGGGTGGCTTGAGTCGGGTGAGCGGGCTAGCGACCCGGAGCGTCGAACTGCGCATCCAGATCTCGGTGACCTTCAATGATGCGCACAACCTCCAACCCATTATCGGTATAGCGGAAAAACAGCACATACTTCCCAAACGGCAAGCTACGCAGGCCGTGGCCTAGCTCAATCCTGTCTCGTCCGAGTTCAAAGGGTTGATCGGCGATAGCCGAGACCCGGTCGATGATCGATTCTACAAACGCCAGCGCCGTTTGCGCGCTACGGCTTTGCACATGAACAAAATCGAATATCGCATTGAGGTCGTCTTCGGCTGCATCGAGATAGCGGACGAACCGCAATCTATCCGCCTTTGGTTTTCAGCTGCTCGGCCTTGGCCCGCAAGCGATCAACAACCGCGTCCGAGGCGTTCTCCCCGCCGCGCTCAATTGCATCATTCAATGACTGCCGCAATGCCGCCCGTTTCGCTTCGCGCTCGGCGATCAGACGCAATCCATCTTCCACGACTTCAGCCTCCGTGCGGTAACGGCCCTGCTCCACCTGCTCTTTCACGAAGAGCTGCCAGCGCTTGTCGAGCGAAATGGACATTGAACACCCTCTTCAGGTTGTAATTCTAGCATACCCCGAAGAGACATGCTCCCGTTTTGTTCCGGCCGCTAGCCAATCAGCCGCACACCCGACCCGGCAGTCCGCTGCCCACTCGTCCGCGCAATCCAGCCACCGCCGAGCACGCGGTCCTCATCGTCCGGTGAGTAGAAGACGCAGGCCTGGCCCGGGGCGACGCCCTCCTCGCCCTTGGCGAGGACGACGCCGATTGTATCGCCTTCCACCGACAGGGCGGCGGGGACCGGGGGCCGGGTGGAGCGGACTTTCACGCGCACGGGGGCGCCATCCGACAGGGCCTCATCGCCCAGCCAGTTGATGTCCTTCAGGGCTATCGTGTCGACTTCCAGCGCCTCTCGGGGACCGACGATCACCTCGGCCTTGTCGGCATCCAGGCGGACGACGTAGAGCGGCTCGCCGACAGCGATCTGCAGGCCGCGTCGCTGGCCGACCGTGTAGCGGATCACGCCTTCATGCTCGCCCAGCACCCGGCCATCGACATGCACGATCTTCCCGGGGCGCGAGGCGCCGGGGCGGACCTTCTCGACAATGTCGACATAGCGGCCATTGGGCACAAAACAGATGTCCTGGCTGTCCGGCTTGTCCGCGACGATCAGGCCAAACGCTTCGGCCAGACGGCGCGTCTGGTCCTTGTTGAGATGACCCAACGGGAAGCGCAGGAAGTCCAGCTGTTCATGCGTGGTCGCGAACAGGAAATAGGACTGGTCCTTGCCGGCATCGGCGGCGCGGCGCAGCTCCGGGCCGTTCCCGCCCTCGACACGCTGGATATAGTGACCGGTAGCCATGCAGCGGGCGCCCAGCTGTTTGGCGGTTTCCAGCAGATCGGCAAACTTGACGGTCTGGTTGCAGCGCACGCAGGGAATGGGCGTGTAGCCGGCCAGATAGGTGTCGGCGAACTCCTCGATCACCGCCTCACGGAAACGGCTTTCATAGTCGAGCACATAATGGGGAAAGCCGCAGGCCTCGGCGACGCGCTTGGCGTCATAAATGTCCTGACCGGCACAACAAGCGCCCTTCTTGGCGATCGCCGCGCCATGGTCGTAGAGCTGCAGCGTCACACCGACCACATCATAGCCCAGCCGGTGCAGGACCGCCGCGGTCACGGAACTGTCCACACCGCCGGACATGGCCACCACGACCCGGTGGTCACCGGGAAGACCGCCCAGCCCCAGCGGATCGCCGGACAGGTTCAATTCGGAAAGAAGGTCATCAGCGCGCGTCGCCGCGTCGCCGGTCAAAAGCGTCGTCATTCTCTCGCCTCCAGCGGGGTCAAGGCCCGCAGCAAACGTCTATGGGAGGCGGGTTCTTAGCCCAAGGCAGTCGGGAAATACAGCCCTCAGCAACTACCCGCCCTGCCTGAACAAGGCCTGGAGAATATCCCCGACAAAGCTTTTTGGATATTTGAGCAGGTAGAATGCAGCACCAAGCGACACGCCGAAAACAAGCGTAGAAACCAACACTATAACGAGAATATGCGCATTTGCCCTAAACATCAGAAAGGCACACAGACTGGTGATGAGACCGCCAATAAGTGCCGCCCAACCACCCAGCCGATTGTAATCGCCTGACTGCAACCCCTCCTCAGGCCGCTCGGTCATTTCTTTGCCCTTTCCGGCATAAGCGCTCCCGAGCCATGGGGACCGCCTCGCCAAACAAACCCGAGATCATCCGTTTACGGAAAATATCCGCGAAGCTTGGGTTCAATTTCATGCCGGGAGGCTATGGCCCGTCGCGTCAAAGCTCAAACGGAATACGAAAAGGCCGGCCCCTATCTCAGATACGGCAGCAGGGAAACATCATTGAGGGTGGAGAAGGTGACGGCGGCCACGTCCACAGCGGTCTGGGCTTGCTGGAAACGGTTTGCCGCCTCAGCCATGTCGGCATCCTCGATGTCCGAAATCATCTGGGTCAGGAAGTCCTGCCGGTCGACATGGGAATTCTTGAGGTTCTCGACCTGGTTCTGCTTGGCCCCGTTCTCGCCGACACGGACATAGAGATTGTCCAGCGCCGTGATGACGTTCTGGATCTCGGTCGTCAGGAACGCGTCCTGGGCGGCGGTCAGGGGGGATTGGAAAGGCCCATTGGCACCCGCGTCGAAGTCGGCGATCCGCTTGAACGCCGCCATCACCTCGCCACCGACATCATCGGCCAGCATGCCGACATCCAGCGTATAGCCCTGGTCCAGCTGCACGACCGGGGTGCGCTGATTGTTCTCGAACACATCGTTCGCGCCGGCCAGCGGCACCAGATCGGACAGATTGGCGACATTGACCGGGGCCACATCCGACCGGGTTCCGCCGAACAGATAGGCTCCGGAATGCTTGGTGTTGAGCGCGTTGGTGACCTCGTAGAAGGCCTCACGCACCTGGTGCATGATGTAGTCGCCTTCCTTGGACGTCACCGAGGTCCGCAGGGAGGAGACGGCATCCGCCATTTGTTCCAGGGCGATATTCTGGGCCGCCAGGCGGGACTCGGTTCGCACAGCCGCCTCCTCGTAGGACTTGGCCCGCTCCATCGCCGCACGCGAGGCTGACAAGGACTCGGCCTGATAGCCGATCCCCTTGAGGTCATTGGCCATCTTGCCCGTCGTCAGCTGCTGCTGCGCGTCAAACATGTTCTTTTGCGCCCGCATCAGGTCCATCAGGGCGGACTGATTGGCTGCATAGGTGGAAATCCGCGTCATCGCCTATTCCTTCTAGACAATATTGAGCAGGGTTTCGGTCATTTCCTTGGCCGCCTGCATCATGCGCGCCGAGGCATTGTAGGACGTCTGGAACATGGTCATGGAGGCCAGCTCCTCGTCCAGGTTCACCCCCTCAACATCCAGCCGCTTCTGGGCCGCCGTGTCCCGCAGAACCTGGGCCGAACCGGCTTCGCTTTCCGCCC
>NZLV01000144.1 GCA_002694345.1 Maricaulis sp. | reverse complement strand
TGAACGAGGACTTCTTCCCGAACTTCGACAACCAGTATGCGGGTCTGTCGCGGGACGAAATCGGCCAGGCCGAGGGCGAACGCCAGTTCATGTCGGAGGTCATCCGCCTCCTGCTGCTGGCCCTGGTGTCCATGTACTTCCTGCTGGCGGTGGCCTTTAAGTCCTACTTCCAGCCGCTGGCCATCATGGTCGCCATCCCGTTCGCGCTGACCGGTGCCATCTTCGGACACTTCCTGTTCGACATGCCGATCGCCCTCTTCTCCTACTTCGGGGTCGGGGCCGCGGCGGGGGTCGTCATCAATGACAACCTCGTCCTGCTGGACTTCGTGAACCGGCTGCGCGCCAATGGCGTGGGGGCTTTCCAGGCCCTGGTCGATGCGGGCGTTCAACGCTTCCGCCCGATCCTGCTGACCTCGGTCACCACCTTCCTCGGCATCTTCCCGATGATGGCGGAAACCTCGACCCAGGCGGAGTTCCTCAAGCCGATGGTCGTGGCCCTGGGCTTCGCGGTTCTGTTCGCTCTCGCCCTGACCCTGATCCTGGTGCCGGCCATGTACGCCATCGGCGTCGACATTGCCCGCTTCTTCCGGATGGTCTGGACCGGCCAGAAACAGCCGGCCATGGGCGAGCACTATATCGACACGGACTTCGCCCACGGCGAACTGCCGGGTCACCTGACGGAAAATCCCGCAGAATAGCGGCCGTCAAAATCACGCCTCTCACGCCCCGCGTTGCATTCAGCGCGGGGCGTCTTATTTTTCACGCATCACTTGATTGGGGATCTCATCGATGAAGAAGCTTCTGCTCAGCAGTGTCGCGCTCGCCCTGCTTGCCGCCTGCAGCCCGACCGGCTCCGGCGAAACGCCCGAGACGACGACCGCCGCCGCCACCCATGCCGCACCGGAAATCGGCGAATGGGGTTTTGACCTGGCCGGCATGAATACGGAAATCGCGCCGGGCGATGACTTCAACCAGTATGCCAACGGCACCTGGCTCGACACCGAGGAAATGCCCTCCGACCTGTCGCGCTACGGCATGTTCACCGTGCTTCACCTGGAAGCCGAGGAACAAGTGAAGGAGATCATCACCGAGGCCGCAGCCGCCAATGCGGCCCACGGCACGGTGGAACAGCAGGTCGGCGATCTCTACGGCTCCTGGATGGACACCGAGACGATCGAACAGCGCGGCCTGCAGCCGGCCCAGCCTTTCCTCGACGAGATCTCGGCGGCCGAAACGCATGCCGACATCAATGCGCTCTTCGCCACCATCCATCACCAATCGCCCTTCGGCGTCGGCATCATCCCCGATCCGGCGGACACGACCCGCTACACGGTCTTCGTCGGCCAGGACGGTCTGGGCCTGCCGGATCGCGACTATTATCTGGACGAGGACAACCAGCGTTATCGCGACGCCTACCACGCCTATATCGAGACCATTTTCGACCTGGCGGGCATTGAGGGCGGAGCCGAGAAAGCCGATGCCATTCTCGCGCTGGAGACGCGCATCGCCGAAGTCCACTGGACCCAGGCCGACAGCCGCGACATCCAGAAGATCTACAACCCGATGCCGCTGGAACAGCTCGTCGCCCTGGCGCCGCAGTTCGACTTTGCCACCGGCATGGAAGCCCTCGGCCTGGACGGTGTTGCCACCTATCTGGTCGCCCAGCCCAGCGCCATCGAAGGCACGGCCGCGATTTTCGAGGAAACCCCGGTCGACGTGTGGCGCGACTACATGACCTTCCACTTCCTCTCCAACAATGCCGGCCGCCTGCCGGCGGCCTTCGATACGGCCAGCTTCGACATGTTCGGCCGCACCATGCGCGGTACCGAGGAACAGCGTCCGCGTGACCGCCGCGGCGCCAATCTCGTCGGTGGCCAGCTCGGCGAAGCCGTGGGCCAGGTCTATGTGGAACGCCATTTCCCGCCTTCCTCCAAGGAAGCCATGGAAGGCCTCGTCGCCAACCTGATCACCGCTTTCCAGGGCCGTCTGGAAAACCTGGCCTGGATGGATGACGAAACCCGCGCCGAAGCGCTGACCAAGCTGTCCACCTTCGAACCGCGGATCGGCTATCCCGACGAATGGCGTGACTATTCCGCGCTTGAGATCCAGTCCGACGACCTGTTCGGCAATATGGTCCGCCTGCGCGAGTTCAACTGGAACGACCAGGTCGCGGACCTCACCGGACCGGTGGACCGGGGCGAATGGCCCTACCCGCCGCAGACGGTGAATGCCTCCTACAATCCGCTGATGAACCAGATCACCTTCCCGGCCGGCATCCTGCAGCCGCCCTTCTTCGATCCGAATGCGGACCCGGCCGTCAATTATGGCGGGATCGGTGCCGTGATCGGCCACGAGATCGGCCACGGCTTTGACGATCAGGGCCGCCGTTTCGACCAGAACGGGGCCATCCGTGACTGGTGGACGCCGGAAACCAATGCCGCGTTCGAGGAGCGCTCCGGCCGCCTCGAACTGCAGTACAACTCCTACTCCCCCGTCGAGGGCCGCTTCGTGAATGGCGACCTGACCATGGGCGAGAATATCGGTGATCTGGGCGGCCTGCAGATGGCCTATACCGCCTATCACCAGTATCTGGACAATTGCTGTGGCGGCGAAGCCCCGGTGATCGACGGCCTGACCGGCGACCAGCGCTTCTTCCTGGCCTGGGCACAGGTCTGGCGGAACCTGATCCGCGAAGACCAGCTGATCAACCAGCTCGCGACCGACCCGCACAGCCCGGCCCAGTACCGGATCAACGGCGTCGTCCGCAATCTGGATGCCTGGTATGAGGCCTTCGGCGTGACCGAGGAAAATGACCTCTACCTGCCGCCGGAGGAGCGCGTCTCCATCTGGTAGGCCCGTTGAGGCAGACAGACACGAAAAGGCCCGGTCACCACCGGGCCTTTTTTGTGCCGACTGCCAAAGGTAACAGCACGGTCATTTGCGTGGCCGCAAACAGGCCCTACTCTCTGGGCTGAAAAATTCCGAGGAGTGATGGGGGTACATCATGAAGAAGTTTCTGCTGGGCACTGCTGCCCTGGCCTTGCTGACCGCCTGCCAGCCGGCCGCCGACAATGCACAAGACACCGAGACGCCGGAAACGGCCGTCACAGAGACCCACGGCACGCCGACCGGCCACGAGGCTGCGTCCGCATCCGAGAACGCACCGGAACTGGGTGACTGGGGTATCGAGACCCAGCACATTTCCGACACGGTCGCACCGGGCGACGACTTCTTCCGCTATGTGAATGAAGGCTGGCTCGACACCACCGAAATCCCCGACGGCTTCTCCAATTTCGGCTCCTTCTCCGAACTCTACCTGCGTTCGGAAGAGCGTATTGAAGGCATCATCATGGAAGCCGCTGCAGCCAATGCGGAAGCCGGCTCGGTGGAGCAGCAGGTTGGCGACCTCTATGCCAGCTACATGAATACCGACCAGCTCGAAGCCCTCGGCCTCGACCCGGCCCGTCCGGGTCTGGAACGGATCGCGGCCGCCGCCTCGCATGACGACATCGCGAACCTGATGGGTGCTCCGGCAACGTCTTCCCTGTTCGGTGCCTATGTCGGTCGCGACCCGGGCAATCCCCAGCGCTACATCGTGTCGCTGAGCCAGGGCGGGTTGGGCCTGCCGGACCGCAATTACTATCTCGACGACAGTGAGCGTTTCGAAGCCTATCGCACCGCCTATCTCGATTACATCGCCGATGTCTTCGACATGATCGGTGTGGAAGGCGGGGCCGAGAAGGCGCAGGCCATTCTCGATCTGGAAACGGCCATCGCCGAGATCCACTGGACCCGCGCGGAAAGCCGCGACCGGGTGGCCACCTACAACCTGATGACCACGGACGCGCTGTCCGGCTACGCAGCAGGCTTCCCCTGGGACACCTTCCTGGCGTCCCTCGACTATGCCGATCAGGACGAGTTCGTGGTGCGCCAGAACACGGCCATCCAGTCGCTCGCCCAGCTGTTCGCGGAAATCCCGGTGGAAACCTGGCGCGACTATCTCTCCTTCCACTGGATGGAGAGCCACCGCAACGAGCTGACGCCGGAATTCTACGAACGCTCCTTCGACTTCTACGGCCGCACCCTGAACGGAACGGACACGCCGCGCCCGCGCGACCGCCGCGCCATCCAGTTCGTCAATGGCAATATGGGTCAGGCCATCGGCCAGATCTATGTCGAGCACTACTTCCCGCCGGAATACAAGGAACAGATGGAAGAGCTCGTCGGCTATCTGCGTGCCGCCCTGCGTGAGCGTATCGAGACGCTGGAATGGATGGATGACGAGACCCGCGCCGAGGCCTTCGACAAGCTGGAGAAATTCCTGCCGAAGATCGGCTATCCGGACGTCTGGCCGGACTATTCGGACATCGAGATCCGCGCCGACGATCTGTGGGGCAATAATGAGCGTGTGAACGCCTGGTTCCGTGCGGACAGCCGTGACCGCCTGCGCGGTCCGATCCGTGACTGGGAATGGTTCATGTCGCCGCAAACGGTGAATGCCTACTATTCCTCGACCTCCAACGAGATCGTCTTCCCGGCCGCCATCCTGCAAGGCCCCTTCTTCGATCCTTTCGCTGACCCGGCCGTGAACTTCGGCGGCATCGGTGCCGTGATCGGTCACGAGATGGGCCATGGTTTCGACGACCAGGGCAGCCAGTCCGACGGTGACGGTGTGCTGCGCAATTGGTGGACGGACTTCTCGCGGGAGCAGTTCGATCTGCGCACTGACCAGATCGTCGCCCAGTACGAGCAGTTCTCGCCGGTCGAGGGCATGCACGTCGATGGCCGCCTCACCCTGGGTGAGAATATCGGCGATATCGGCGGTCTCTCCATGGCCTACCGCGCGCTGCAGATGTATGCGGAAGACCACGGCCTGGCCGAAGAGCTCGACGGCTTCTCCGCTGACCAGCGCTTCTTCCTGGCCTGGGGTCAGGTCTGGCGCCGCCTCTACACCGAAGACGCCCTGGTCTCCCGTTTGACCACCGACCCGCACAGCCCGTCGCAATATCGCGTCAACGGCGTCGTGCGGAATATGGACGTCTGGTACGAGGCCTTTGGCGTTACCGAGGACGACGACCTCTACCTGCCGCCGGAAGAGCGCGTCTCGATCTGGTAAGCGCTCATAATATATGATCAATTTCGCGGGCCCGGACCATCGTTCGGGCCCGTTTCCTTTCGGAACCCTTTACCTCGCGCGCGATAGAACCGGAGCTGATCCGTCACCAGGACCGGGTTTGGTTTCAAAGGGTGCGCCACCGTCAGGCCGGCGTGAAGAGTTCGCGTCTGCATGCAGAAAACACAACAGATCCTGCTCGATCACGAACGCTATGCCCGCCGCCTCGATGGCGGCTGCAAGGCACAGTTCCGCTTTGCCAACCTTCCCGAACTCAACCTGCAACGCCGGCAGTTCAAGGAAATCGAATTCCTCGGATGCAATCTGCGCGGCTCGCACATGGCGTTGTCCAATTTCAGCTTCGGGTCCTTCTACGGGAGCGACCTCTCCGGCTGTGATCTGCGCGGCGCCCATCTCGTCCGCGTCGACATGCGCGGGAGCGCACTGGCTGGCGCGCGCCTGGGTTTTGCCAACCTGGATGGCGCCGACTTTCGCAAGGCCTCGCTCCTGAGTGTCGATGAAAAGACCGGAATGGTGGCGTGGAAGCGGGAGCATTCCGCGGGATCCGAGCCGGTTCCTGTCGACTTTTCCGATGCCTCCCTGCGCGGCGCCAAGCTCAGCCAGGCCAAGCTTCAGGGTGCCATTTTCGACGGCGCCATGCTGGACGGGGCCGACCTCTCCGGGGCCAATCTGACCGGCGCGACTTTCCGGAACGCCATTCTCACCGACACGAATCTGCACGGCACGCTGCTCAGCGAGGGTGCGCTGGCAGATGCGCTACTGCCACCTTCGGCCGAAGCCAAGGCGCGCCGGTCTGACTGGGCGCGCGCGCTGGCCGACAGTCTCAGCTGGGTCAAAACCCGCGGCGAACAGGGTGCAAAAGCCAATCTGGACGGGGCCGACCTTCGGGTCATGGGCGATGCCCTCCAGAAGGCGCGCCTGCCGGGAGCTTCACTGAAACAGGTCTGCGGTGTCGGCGTCGACTTTTCCGGCGCCTCCCTCGTCGCGGCGGATTTTTCGGGCGCCGATCTGCGCTTTGCCAAATTCATCGGGGCCGACCTTCGCGGCTGCAATTTCAAGGACTGCAAGCTGTCTCAGGCCAGTTTCGCCGGCGCCAATCTCCTGCCACTGGAAGGCGCGGCCGGGCGGAGCTATCAGCCCCACTTCACCGGTGCCCGCCTGTGCAATCTCGACCTAGAAGGGACCCGGATGGACACGGCGCTCCTGGATGCCCTTGAGACCATGGCCTGCCCGCTCGCCCCCGCCGCGGGCCAATCGGGCGTTGACCCGCTCCGCGCCGCCTCCTGACCAGCTTGACCATGGCATCCATGATGGGTGCGGACGCAACCCCCTGAAGGGAATACTTCTTTCCAATTTCCCTTCTGGGTTGAAACTTGTAAAACATGGTTAATATTCCTTAACGCTTCTCCCCCTCTGCGTTAGCATCCGGTGTCTTCGCGGGACGGTTTTGGCCAGCCCCGCGCCGTAGCGAGGGGGAAAATCATGTTCCGCAAATCCGTACTCTGCGGATCAGCGCTGACGCTGATCACCGCATCTGCCGCCCTGGCGGGCGACGCCGAATGGTTCCCGCCGGATCCGCCCAACTCTGCCATTGCC
>NZLV01000143.1 GCA_002694345.1 Maricaulis sp. | reverse complement strand
GGTCTGGGTCGGGGGTGGCCAGGGCCGTACGCCGCGCTTGGGCCATCTGATCCGCGACTATCTCGCGCCGCGCGACCTGCTCTCCTATCTGACCGCCATTCTGCGCGTCTATAACCAGCACGGCCGCCGCGACAATCTCTACAAGGCCCGGATCAAGATCCTGGTCGAGGCTCTCGGCGCCGAGGAATTCGCGCGCCAGACCGAGGAAGAATGGGCCGAGATCCGCGAGAGCAATCTTGTGCTTCCCGAAGCCGAGATCGCCCGCATTCGCGCCTTCTTCGACGAGCCGCCTGCTGTCGCAGGCAATGCCATTCCGGCCACCGGCCGCGCCGATTTCGCCCAATGGCTGCGCCGCAATCGCCGCGACCACAAGGTGGAAGGCCTCTCCAGCGTCGTCATTTCCCTCAAGCCGATCGGCGGCACGCCGGGCGACATCACCGATGTCCAGCTCGAGGCCGTGGCCGATCTGGCTGAGACATTCGGCTTCGACGAGGCCCGCGCCACGCCGGACCAGAATCTGGTCCTGCCGCATGTCCGCAATAGCGATCTGGAAGCTGTGTTCGACGGTCTCGTCGCCGCCGGCCTCGCCACCGCAAACGCCGGCCTGGCGACCGATATCGTCGCCTGCCCGGGCCTGGATTATTGCGCCCTGGCCAATGCCCGCTCCATCCCGATCGCCCAGTCGATCTCAAACCTGATCGAGGCCGAAGGCCTGGCGGACCAGGTCGGTGATGTCACCATCAAGATCGATGGATGCATCAATGCCTGCGGCCACCACCATGTCGCCCATATCGGCGTGCTCGGCGTCGACAAGCGGGGTGAGGAATTCTACCAGATCACCTTGGGTGGAAACTTCGGCAAGGACGCTTCGATCGGCAATTTTGTCGGCAAGGGTCTGGCCGGCGAAGACGTGCCCGCGGCCATTGTCCGCGCCCTGAATACCTATCTGGAAATCCGGAACGAGAAAGAACGCTTCATCGACACGCTGCGCCGTGTCGGACCGGACGCGTTCAAGGAGTCGATCTATGCTGCAGCTTGACCGCAAGACCGTGACGCGCGACGTCACCCATGCCCAGCTCGAAGCCGGGGGCGGCACGATTGTCGAGATCGCCGGTGACACGCCCTGGCAGGAGGCCGCCACGCAGATCTCCGGCGCCGTGCAGGTCGATATCCGCTTTCCCAGCTTCAAGGACGGGCGCGGCTTTTCCCTCGCCACCCTGCTGCGCGAACGCGCCGGCTATACCGGCCATCTGCGCGCGGTCGGCGATCTGATCCCGGACCAGGCGCAATACCTGCACCGGGTCGGTTTTGACGATGTCTCGCCCGACCGCACCGATCTGGAAGAGGACTGGGCCAAGGCCCGCGCCCGCTTCACCCATGCCTATCAGCCGGCCCAGGATCGCGTCACCCCGATCTTCGGCCAGCGCGTCCTGACGCCCAAGGATGAGCTCGCCGCGCTCAATGCCCGCTATCGCGGCGCCGATGCGATCGACATTTTGCGCGACGCCATCCGCAATGAGTGGAACGGCCGCATCGCCATCCTCTCCTCCTTCGGGGCCGAGGCCGCCGTGGGTCTGCACATGATCGCCCAGGTCGATCCGGATACGCCGGTCATCTTCCTGGATACCGGCCGCCTGTTTGCCCAGACCGAGCAATATCAGCGCGCCCTGACCGAACAGCTCGGCCTGACCAATATCCGCATGGTCCGCCCGCAGGCCGATGAGGCCACCGCCGAGGATCCCGACGACAAGCTCTGGCAGCGCGATCCCGATGCCTGCTGCGCCCTGCGCAAGGTGCGCCCGCTGGACAATGTGATCGGCGAGTACGATGCGCTGATCACCGGCCGCAAGCGCTTCCATGGCGGCGAACGCATGGCCCTGCCCGTGGTGGAACGCCTGGATGGCCGCATCCGCGTCAATCCGCTCGCCTCCTGGTCCGCCCAGCAGGTCACGGATTATTTCCAGCGCTACGATTTGCCGCGTCATCCGCTCAGCGATATGGGGTATGCCTCGATCGGTTGCTGGCCCTGCACCGCACCGGTCCAGGATGATGACAATGTGCGCGCCGGGCGCTGGTCCGGCCGCTCCAAGACGGAATGCGGCATTCACACCCCGTCGCGGGTCGCCGCCGAATAGTTTGAAAGGACACGGCATCGTGTCTCACGTGCTCGACCTGATCGGCCAGACCCCGCTGATCCGGCTGGATGGCCCGTCGCAGGCCACTGGCTGCGAGATCCTCGGCAAGGCCGAATTCCTCAACCCGGGCGGTTCCGTGAAGGACCGCGCCGCGCTCAATATCGTGCGCGAGGCGGAAGCGTCCGGCGCCCTCAAGCCCGGCGGCACGATTGTCGAGGGCACGGCCGGCAATACCGGGATCGGGCTCGCCCTGGTCGGCGGCGCGCTGGGCTATGACGTCATCATCGTCATGCCCCGCACCCAGTCGGACGAGAAGAAACAGGTCATCCGCTCCCATGGCGCCCGCCTGATCGAGGTGGATGCCGCCCCCTTCTCCAGCCCCAATCATTTCGTCCACTATTCGCGCCGCCTGGCCGAAGAACTGAACGAGACCCGCGAGGCCGGAGCGATCTGGGCCAACCAGTTCGACAATCTCGCCAACAAGCGTGCCCACACCCTCACCACCGGCCCGGAAATCTGGGAACAGACCGGCGGTCAGATCGACGGTTTCATCTGCGCGGTCGGCTCCGGCGGCACGCTGACCGGCGTCGCTGAATACCTGCGCAGCCAGAAACCCGACGTGACCATCGGCGTGGCCGATCCGGCCGGCGCGGCCCTGCACAGCTACTACACGACCGGTGAGCTGAAGGGCGAAGGCTCCTCCATCACCGAAGGCATTGGCGTCAACCGCATCACCGGCAATCTGGAAGGCCTCACAGTCGACCATGCCTACCGGATCGAGGATGCGGAAATGCTGCCCCGATTGTTTGATCTGGTGAAGTCCGAGGGCTTGTCCCTGGGTGGGTCCGCCGGGATCAATATCGCCGGTGCCATCCGCCTGGCGCGCGATCTGGGTCCGGGCAAGACCATTGTCACCATGCTGTGCGACAGCGGATCCCGCTATGCCGGCAAGCTCTTCAATCCCGAATTCCTCTCCAGCCGGGGCTTGCCTGTCCCGCCCTGGGCCGATACCGAAGCGCCGCGCGCCTCGGCCTGACCTTTCCAGCGCCGCCCCCAGCCGCACGAGACATGAGTATGAACGCCATGACGACACCGCCCGCCCGCCCGGCCAACACCATCTCCGCCAAGCCGGGGCCCTTCACCGTCGAGACCGTGCTCGAGGTGAAACACTATACGGATCGTCTTTTCTATTTCCGCATCACGCGGCCGGACGCCTTCCGCTTCCGCTCGGGCGAATTCATCATGATCGGCCTGCCCAAGGAGGACGGCAAACCGCTTCTGCGCGCCTATTCCCTGGCCAGCCCCTTCTGGGATGAAGCCCTGGATTTCTACTCCATCAAGGTCGCCGACGGCCCGCTCACCTCGCGCCTCCAGCACATCCAGCCGGGCGACCAGCTCCTGCTCGGCAAGAAGCCCACCGGCACGCTCGTCCTCGATGCGCTCAAGCCGGGCAAGCGCCTCTACATGGTCTCCACCGGCACCGGCATCGCGCCTTTCGCCAGCCTGATCCGCGATCCGGAGACCTATGAGAAATTCGACGAGGTCATCCTCACCCATACCTGCCGCGAGAGTGATGAACTGGTCTATGGCAATGAACTGGTCGAAGCCGTCAAATCCGACGAGCTGATCGGCGAGTTCGCCCGCGAGAAACTCGTCCACTTCACCTCCACCACCCGCGATGACGGGCCGGTGAAGGGCCGCGTCACCGACATGATCAATTCCGGTGAACTCTTCGAACGCCTCGGCGTCCCGCCCCTCGACCCGGCCGTCGACCGTGTCATGATCTGCGGCTCTGAAGGCCTTCTGAAAGACACCAAGCAGATCTGCCTCGACCGCGGCTTCATCGAAGGTTCCAACGCCGCCCCCGCCGACTTCGTCGTCGAGAAGGCCTTCGTCGCGACATAGGCACAGGCCGAAGGTCCTCGCCCTTGATGGGCGAGGGGGACCGCGCGAATGCGCGGTGGAGTGGGTGACCCTCTAAATTCTCATCCCACCGGCATTCACCCCTTCCGCCGGGCAT
>NZLV01000142.1 GCA_002694345.1 Maricaulis sp. | reverse complement strand
TCGAGATCGACCGCATACTCCACCTCGCCGGACAGGGCAGAAGCCAGATTATGGCTGTGCACATGTTCACCCGGCTGGATGCGTGACCGGGCGACGCCGATGGGGGCGCCATACTTGATGACGGGTGCGCCGGCCGGGACCGAAAGCAGGGAGAATTTGTGTCCGCGCGGGATGTCGGATATCACGGCCGGAAAGCCCGGGGCGGGGCGCGTGCCCGCCTTCAGGGCCTCCAGGGCCACGGCAACATTGTCGTCGGGGTGAAGCATGAGGGCCGATTGAACGGCCGTTTTCTCGGCAACGGTCATGGGGTCTCTTCGTCTTTCTGGCCTTGATGGTAACCGGTGTCATTTTTTCGACAAGTGGGAAAATTCACGCACCGGCTTCAGGCGCTCTAAAAGCATGACAAGCAAGGAAATGTCCTATAGGAGACATTTTTCGTGTTAACGCGAACGGGGGAAAATCGCGGATGTCGGACGAGGAAAAACGCGAAGACTCGGAGCCGAAATCTTCGCTGAAGGACGAGTTCCGGAACCGCCGCCCCACGATCAATGATGTTGCCCGGCTGACCGGTGTTTCCAAGAAGACGGTCTCGCGGGTGATCAACAAGTCCCCGGCCGTCAAGGAAGATACGCGCGAGGCCATCCTCCGCGTCATGCACGAGATCGGCTATGCGCCGGATCCGCAGGCCCGCGGGCTGGCCTTCCGCCGGTCCTTCTTGGTCGGCATGATCTACGACAACCCGAACCCGCAATACGTCGTCAACATGCAGCAGGGCCTGCTGGACGGGATCCGCGGCACCGGTTTCGAACTGGTGGTGCATCCCTGCGACCGGGCCAGCGAGACCTTCCTTACCGATCTGCGCAATTTCGTGGAGCGCCAGAAGCTCTATGGCGTGGTGCTGACGCCGTCCGTGTCGGAAGACGAGCGCATTCCGCCGGTCCTGCGCGAGATCGGTTGCGAGTTCATCCGGATCGCTTCGGTGTCGCTGGACGAGCCGGAACACATGATCGTCACCCGGGACCATTTGGGAGGCGAGGCGGCCGGCCGGCATCTCGCAGAACTCGGACACAAGCGGGTCGGCTTCATCTCCGGTCGCCCGACCTTCCGCTCCTCCCATGAGCGCCGTCGCGGTTTCGAGGCCGGTCTGGCCAGTGGCGGGGTCGAGCTGGATGACGCGCTTGTGGCGCAAGGGGCCTACACCTTCGAGTCGGGCTATGACTGCGCGCGCGATTTGCTTGGGCGGGCTGATCGTCCGACGGCCATTTTTGCGGCCAATGATGAGATGGCGGCAGGCGTGCTGCAGGCGGCCCGGTCGCTGGAGATCCCGGTCCCGTCCCAATTGTCGGTTGTCGGATACGACAATTTCCAGCTGGCCGAACGGCTTTGGCCGCGCCTGACGACGGTGAACACCCCGACCCGTGAAGTCGGGCGCCGGGCGTCGACCAAGCTGATCAATCAGCACGCGGCCGCTGATATCGACACGGATGATGACCGCGCCAAGCCCAGCCTGGTCGTCCGCGAAAGCTCCGCACCTCCGCCCGCGCATCCCTGATCCGTTCGGTCGGACGCTGGGTCAGAATCCTGATCGCGCCGGTTGATGTTCGAAATGACACCGGTTACCTTCCGGCCAGGATCTAGCCAGAAACGGCCCGTTCAATGCCTGCAACCCCGCAGCTTCACGAAGACCGGTTATTCCCGGCCGACCCGGCGACACGCGCGATTGCGCGCGAGCTGTATGCGTCCGTGAAGGACCTGCCGATCTTTTCCCCGCATGGCCATACCGATCCGCGCTGGTTTTCAGGAAACGAGCCGTTTGACAGCCCGGCTGATCTGTTCCTGGCCCCGGACCACTATCTGTACCGCATGCTCTACAGCCAGGGGATAAGCCTGGCCTCGCTGGGCGTGCCGTCGAAGTCGGGCAAGCCGGATATCGATTCCCGAGAGGCCTGGCGTCTGTTTGCGCGGAATTTCCATCTCTTCCGTGGAACCCCGTCAGCGATGTGGATGAACCATGTTCTGGGTGAAGTGTTCGGGATCGAGGAACGCCTGGCCGGGGACACGGCCGACGCCATCTATGACACGGTTGATGCGGCCTTGAAGACCGAGGCCTTCCGACCCCGCGCGTTGTTCGATCGCTTCAATATCGAGCTCTTGGCGACTACGGAATCGCCAACCGATACGCTGGATCACCACCACGCCATTGCGTCGAGCGGCTGGAAAGGCCGGGTGGTCACCGCCTATCGTCCTGATCCGGTCGTCGATGCCGATTACGAGGATTTCCGCGCGTCCCTGGAGCAGTTCGGCGATGTGACGGGCGAAGATGCCTTTACCTGGCGCGGCTATCTTGCCGCGCATCGTCAGCGCCGGGTCGACTTCATGGCCGCTGGCGCGACGTCAACGGATCACGGCCATCCCACCGCCGCGACGGCAGATCTTGACCCCGGCGAGGCCGAGGCCCTGTTCGACCGCATCGTCGGCGGCAAGGCCCGCGAGGGGGATGCGGAACTTTTCCGGGCGCAAATGCTGACCGAGATGGCGGCGATGAGCCTGGAGGACGGTCTGGTCATGCAGATCCATCCCGGTTCTTTCCGCAACCACAATGCGGCCCTGTTCGCCTCCCATGGCCGCGACAAGGGGGCCGACATCCCGTCCCGCACGGATTATGTCCATGCGCTGAAGCCCCTGCTCGACCGGTTCGGCAATGAGCCGGATCTCGACATCATCCTCTTCACGCTCGACGAGACCAGCTATACGCGCGAGCTCGCGCCCCTGGCCGGGCACTACCCCGTCCTGAAGCTGGGCCCGGCCTGGTGGTTCCATGACAGTCCGGAAGGCATGATGCGTTTCCGCAAACAGACGACGGAAACCGCGGGCTTCTACAATACGGTCGGCTTCAATGACGACACACGCGCCTTCCTCTCCATTCCGGCACGCCATGACATGGCGCGACGGGTGGATTGCGCTTTCCTGGCCGGTCTCGTGGCAGAGCACCGCCTCGCCGAGGACGAAGCCGCCGACCTGATCACCGACCTTTCCTATAATCTGGCGAAACGCGCCTACAAACTCGACGCAACAAACTGAGACAGGATATTCCCATGAAGATCGCGCTCATCATCGAAAACAGCCAGGCCGCCAAGAGCGAAATCGTCCACGACGCGCTGAAGGCCGTCGCCGAACCGCTGGGCCATGAAGTCTTCCACTACGGCATGTACACGCCGGAAGACAAAGCCTCCCTGACCTATGTGATGAACGGTCTGCTGGCAGGCCTTTTGATCAATTCCAAGGCCGCCGATTTCGTGGTCACGGGATGTGGCACCGGGATGGGTTCCAATCTGGCCGCCAACTCCATGCCGGGCGTGTTCTGTGGTCTCATCATCGATCCGACCGACGCCTTCCTGTTTGGCCAGATCAATGCCGGCAATGCCATTTCCATGCCCTATGCCAAGGGCTTTGGCTGGGCTGCGGAACTGAACCTTCAGGACTGCTACCGCAAGATCTTCGAGTTTGAGGCCGGTGCCGGCTATCCCAAGGAACGGGCCGCGATCATGGCCAAGAACCGCGGCGTTCTCACCGATCTCAAAGCTGCGTCCTGCCATGACATGCTGACCGTGCTGAAGACGGTCGATCAGGACCTGCTCAAGGCCGCGATCGCGGGTGAAAAGTTCCAGGAATACTTCTTCGCCAATTGCCAGGACGAGGCCATCGCCGACTATATCCGCGGCGTGCTGGCCTGAGGCCGGAACCGCGCGGAAAGCCGGACAGAGACGGAGACATCCATGAGCAATCCATTCAACCTTGAAGGCAAGGTCGCCCTGGTCACCGGTGGCAATACCGGTCTGGGTCAGGGCATGGCCGTGGCGCTGGCGCAAGCCGGCGCCGACATTGCTGTCGCCGGGCGGTCCAGTGCAGCGGAAACCGATCAGGCAGTGGAAGCGCTCGGTCGTCGCTTCTTTGAGGTGAAGGCGGATTTCTCCAATCCGTCCTGCGTCGAGGATGTGGTGGCCGAAACGGTTGAGAAGGCCGGGTCCATCGACATTCTCGTCAACAATGCGGGCATCATCCGCCGCAATGACGCAATCGACTTCACCGAAGACGATTGGGACAGCGTGATGGACGTGAATATCAAGTCGGCCTTCTTCCTGTGTCAGGCGGCAGCCAAGCGCATGATCCCGGCGGGCGGTGGCAAGATCATCAATATCGCTTCCATGCTGTCTTTCCAGGGCGGTATCCGGGTGGCGTCCTACACCTCGTCCAAGAGCGCGATTGCCGGGCTGACCAAGCTTCTGGCCAATGAGTGGGCGGCCAAGGGCATCAATGTGAATGCCATTGCGCCGGGCTATTTCGCGACCAACAACACCGCGGCCCTGCAGGCTGACGAGGACCGTAACAAGCAGATCCTCGAGCGCATCCCGGCAGGCCGCTGGGGCGATCCCAAGGATCTGGGCGGCGCGGCTGTCTTCCTGGCGTCTGCCGCATCCGACTATGTCCAGGGTACGGTTCTGGCCGTCGATGGCGGTTGGCTGGCCCGCTAGGCGCCGGATATATCATCCCCTCAAGACCGGGCAGGTTTCCTGTCCGGTCTCTTTTTTATCGGGGCATGCGCCGGCCGAAATCCTTGAGGACTTCCCGTGCGGCATTGTGGCCGGGCGCACCGGTGACACCGCCGCCGGGATGGGTGCCGGACCCGCATTGATATAGCCCTTTGATCGGGGAGCGGTGGTCGGCATGACCCAGCACCGGGCGGGCCGAGAACAGCTGGTCCAGGCTCAGCGCGCCGTGGAAGATGTCGCCGCCAACCAGACCGAATTTGCGTTCCAGATCCTTGGGGGAGTGGATCTGCCTTCCCACAACCAGATCGCGGAAGCCCGGAGCCCAGCGATCCACCGTGTCGATCATCAGATCCGCTACCGTCTCGCGATGATCGTCCCAGTCCCTGCCGTCAGGCAATTCAGGAGCGACGTGCTGGCAGAACAGGCTGGCGACATGCTGGCCCGGCGGGGCGAGCGTCGTATCCAGGGTGGAGGGGATGAGCATTTCAACAATCGGCTCGCGCGACCAGCCATCGCGCCGGGCGTCCAGCCAGGCCTTGTCCATATAGTCGAGGCTGGGCGCCAAGATGATGCCGGCCGTCAAATGGTCACCCGGTTCCGGTTTGCAGGTGAAGCGGGGCAGGTCCGACAGGGCGACATTCATCCGGAAAGTCCCGGAGCCGCAGCGATAATGGTCAATGCGTTCCCGGAAGTCGTCCGGCAGATCGTCCGGTTCGACCAGGCGTGAGAACAGGAGTTTCGGATTGAGGTTCGAGACCACAGCGCGCGACGTCAGAACCGTACCGTCTTCCAGCTCCACGCCACAGGCGCGGCCGTTCTCCGTCAGGACAGAGCTGACCGGGGTATCGGTTCTCAGATCGACGCCGGCTTCGCGGCAGGCAGCGGCCATGGCCTGGGTGATCGCGCCCATGCCGCCAATGGCGTGACCCCAGGCGCCCTTCTTGCCATTCACTTCCCCGAACAAATGGTGGAGCAGAACGTAGGCACTGCCCGGCGTGTAGGGGCTGGCATAATTGCCGACAATGCTGTCAAAGCCGAACAGGGCCTTGATCGGATCGCTCTCAAACCAGCCATCCAGCCAGTCACCCGCGGATTTCGAGAACAGGTCGAGCAGGTCCCGTTTGGCGGTCATGGACAGGCCGCTCAGCCGGGAGCCCAGCCCGGCGGTTTTCAGCAATTCGGGCAGGGCACCGGCCCAGCCGCCCTGATGCAGATTGGGCGGCGTTTCCAGGACCAGGCTGCGCAGCGTGTCGGCGATCGTTTCCAGTCGGCTCTCATAGGCCGGCAGCCGTTCGGCATCCCGGGCAGAGAAGCGCGCCACTTCAGACTGCGTCAGACCGTCTCCGGCCAGCAGATAATCTCCCTCCAGCGGCAGGAAATTGCCGATCTTGCGTTCGACGATTCTCAATCCGTGCCGGTGCAGATCCAGATCGGCGATGACCTTCGGGTTGAGCAGGGAGACCGTGTAGGACGCCACCGAATTGCGGAAACCGGGATGGAATTCCTCGGTCACGGCAGCGCCGCCGAGGACGGAACGCCGTTCCAGCACGGTGACGGACAGGCCTGACCGGGCCAGATAGGCGGCACAGACGAGGCCGTTATGGCCACCTCCGATGAGAATGATGTCGGTTTCGGCGGTCCGTTGGGCAGTTTTGAGCGCAGCTGTCATGGCGTCATGTGTCCACAGGGATGCGAACAAGGCAATCAACCCAAGCGTTTGCCGGCCCTATGGGGCGCCTGAATCGATCTGCGGCAAGGGCAGGAGGTGTTTCTGGATCTTGCCGGCGGAGGTGCGCGGAAGGTCGTCACAGATCAGGATGTGGCGGGGGGTCTTGTAGGCGGCCAGGTGGTCCCGGCACCAGCGAGTGATCCCTTCCTGTGTCAGACCGGATCCGGGGCGGATGCGGACATAGGCACACCCGACCTCTCCCCATTTGGGGTCGTCCACGCCGCGAACGGCGGCTTCAAGGATGTCGGGATGCTCGTCGAGCACCTGTTCGATCTCGATCGGATACACGTTCTCGCCGCCGGAGATATACATCTCCTTGATGCGTCCCACGACATAGCCATGGCCTTCGGCGTCGATCCGTCCCAAATCGCCGCTGCGCAGCCAGCCATCATCGGTGAACAGCTCGGCGGTTTCTGCAGGGCGTTGCCAATAGCCCGGTGTCAGGCCGGGGCCGAAGAACTGCACCTCCCCGATCTCGCCGGGCGGCAGGATGCGGCCATCCGGAGCGGCGATGCGGGCGTCGACAAGGGGCTGGGTCTTGCCCACGGAACCGATATGGCTCAGCGCATCGGCCGGGTCGGCCAGGAAGGCGGTGGGACCCGTTTCAGTCATGCCGAACCCGTTGCACAGGCGGGCGCCACGTTCGGCAAAGGCCGTCACGATGGCGTCGGGCAAGGGCGCGCCGCCGCTGGCCCAATGCCGGGTTCGTGTCAGGTCGGTCGTCTCGAAATCGGGATGCAGGATCAGTTCCCGGAATACGGAGGGGACGGCGAGCAGCACGTCCAGCTGGCCGGACTGGACCAGGGCCAGGAGTGGTCCGGGCTCAAAGCCGGGCAGGATGTGAACCCGGCCGCCGGCGAAGAGGGTCGGCAGGGTATGCAGATTGATCCCGGCCGTGTGGAATAGGGGCAGGAAGTTGAGGGTTGAATCGGACGCGGACAGGCCGGTGGCCTGCGTGATGTTGAACGCATTCACTTGTGCCATCCGGTAGGTCTGGATGACCCCCTTGGGGCGGCCCGTCGTGCCGGATGTGTAGATCAGGTACCAGGTTTCATCACCGGGCCAGGCCTCACGCCCGTCATGGGGCTCGGCGGCATCACGCGCGGGTGCATACTCCTGGTCCAGATCAATGAGATCGATGCCGGTGCCCGCCAGCGCCTTTTGCGCCAGAGCCCGGTCTTCCCGGCCCGACAGGCAGAGCCGGGGCGTGCAGTCGCTGACGAGATCGCGCAACTCACGATCACTCATGCGCCAGTTCAGCGGAACCAGGATGGCGCCCAGCTTGGCGCAGGCGAACAGGAGCTCGAAGAACTCGACCCGGTTGCGGCACAGTACGCCGACGCGGTCGCCCGCCCTGACGCCGCGCGCAGACAGGAAGCCGGCCGCCTGGCAGCAGTTCCGGTCCAGTTCGCCATAACTGACCTCTCTCCCGGTCATCACATCATGGAAGGCGATGTGATCGGGGCTGAGGGCCGCGCGGCGGGCGGTAATATCGGTGATGATGTCCATCGCCTTGCCGGGTGTGCGCTATTGGTTGAGACCGTGGGCGATCAGGTCGGCGGCCGTGCGGGCGACGTCTTCCGCACTACGCTCCTGATCCCAGATGCCGTAGCGTAGACCGAGAAACACGCTCATCCCGATCAGCGCCCAGGCGCGGGTCGACTGGTCACCGGAACTGATCTCCCCGCGACCGGCCGCTTCTGACAGATTGCGCTCATAACGCGCTGCGAAGCTGTCATAGTGTAGCCGATAGGCATCAGGTGCCACGAATTGTGACTCCTCGATGATGCGGTAGAGATTGGGGTGGGCGCGGGCGAATTGGATATAGGCCAGCAGGCCGAGATACTCGGCGTCGAGGCGGTCGCTGGCGGTCTTGACCCGGTCGGCAATCCAGCTGCGGGTCATCTCCCCCATATGGGCAACAAGCGCCCGGAATATTTCATCTTTTGAGTCGAAATAAACGTAGAAAGTTCCCAGGGCCACCGACGCGCGGCGGGTAATATCGCCGATCGAAGTCGTATGAAATCCGTTCTCCCCGAACGCGCCTTCGGCTGCTTCCAGCAGCTTTTTCCGCGTCCGCTCCCCACGGGCTGTCTTCGGCTTTTTGGAGGCCGATTGTGTTTCCAAAGTTGACATATGATTCAGTTTTCACAAGATTGCCGTCAAAGCAATATGACACACTAAGGCCGAAAACAAACGGCCATCGGGGAGAGACACGTGCTGCACGTCCGACAGGACCGAGCAATGGAACGTGACAGCGTGGGACAGATTGTCCTGCGTGACGGGACTCCCATGGCCT
>NZLV01000141.1 GCA_002694345.1 Maricaulis sp. | reverse complement strand
GCCTGCCGGTGCGGGGCGTGTCGCGTTCCACCGAGCCGGCCTTTGATTGGGATGATCCGTCTGGCTGGGATGCCGCTCTGGACGGGGTCGCCCGGATGTATGTGACGTATTCGCCTGATCTCGCCATGCCGCAGGCCAAGCCGGCGATCCGCCGCCTGATGGCGATTTCGCGCGAAAAGGGCGTGAAGCATGTCGTGCTCCTGTCCGGTCGTGGTGAACCGGATGCTCAGGCCTGCGAGCAGGTGGTGAAGGAAAGCGGTCTGGTCTGGACCGTGGTGCGGGCCAGCTGGTTCAACCAGAATTTCTCGGAAGGCGAGTTTGCCGGCATGATCGGTCAAGGCTTCCTGGCTCTGCCCGCCGGTGACACGCTGGAACCCTTTGTCGATGCCGAGGATATTGCCGATGTGGCAGTGGCGGCGCTGACCGGGTCGGGTCACGCCGGTCAGATCTATGAAGTCACCGGACCCCGCTTGCTGACGCTGAAGGAAGTGGTCCGCGAGCTGGCCGCGGCTCGCGGCCAACCGGTGCGCTTTGACGACCTCTCCCATGACGCCTTTATCGGTGCGCTGCGCGGGCAGGGGGCGCCGGACGACATGGTCATGCTGCTGGACTATCTGTTCGGCACGGTCCTGGACGGACGCAATTCCAGCCTGGGTGATGGTGTGCAGCGGGCGCTGGGCCGGCCGCCGCGGGATTTCCGGGACTTCGCCCGGGACAGCGCCGCCCGTGGCGCCTGGCCGGATATGCCCGAGGGAGCGGTGGCATGAGCCCGACACTAGCGGGCGATCTCAGCCTTCTTGCCGGTCTGGCCAGTGCGGTCATGACCGGTGTCTTCCTCGCCTTTTCCGACTTCCTCATGCGCGGCTTCCGCGAGGCGGGCAATGTGTCGGGCATGCAGTCCATGCAGGCGCTGAACCGAACCGTGCTCCGCTCGGTCTTCCTGACCGTTTTCCTGCTTCTGGTGCCGGGCCTGATTGCGCTGGCCTGGTGGGCCATGGCGGGGATGAGCGGTGCCGGTCGTGATCTCGTCCTGGCTGGCGCAGCGATCTATCTGCTGGGCGCTTTTGGCGTGACGCTGTTCGGCAATGTGCCGATGAACCGGAAGCTGGAACGGCTAGACGCCCCGGAGGCGGACTACTGGTCGCTCTACCTGGAGCGCTGGACCCGGCTGAACCATGTACGGACCCTTGCCTGCTTCCTGACGGCGATCTGTCTTGTCCTGGCCGCTCGATGGGGGGTGATGTGAGCCGCGGTTACGCCCGGCCCGGGCGGGCCCACTGGAGCCAGGACCGGTCAGGCTGGATCACCCTGTTGGGCGGGCTTGTCATCCTCGCAGTCTGGCTGACCGGTCTGACGCTGGGGGCCGGACCGCAACAGCTGGCCGAGATTCCGCAATCGCCGGCTCAGCCGGGTCTGCACGGCGAGGCCCATGCCTGAGACCGGTTCCCGTTCGCGCCCTCGCCTTGACCCCAAATACAAAAATTTGTATTTGGGGTCACATGCGTGATGTTCCCTCCTCTGATGACGATTTGGTTGATCAAGTCGGCCGGCCCTTCTTGGCCCGCCGGATTGCCCAGTTTCATGATGTCCTGGCCGAGCAGGGGCAGCAGGTTCTCGATGCGGCCGGGGTCGATCTGGACAGCCGGCTCGGCTCGGCATTCTATCTGATTGCCACCCGGCCCGGGTTGAGTGTCGCCAGCCTCGCCGACGCCCTGACCCTGTCCCATCAATTGGCGACCTACCGGGTCAAGAAGCTGGTCGAGGCCGGTCTGGTGTCCCGGATCCGCGATCCGCAGGACCGCACCCGGTCCATCCTGCAACCCACCGCCAAGGCCGAGGTCGAACTCGCCAAATTGCAGACCGTCATGGGTCGGCTAGACCGGGCCTATGCCGGCCTGTTCGAGGAGTTGGGTGTCGACCTGCTGGAGCTGGCCGTCCGAGCCCGCGAGGCCCTCGTCCGACAATCCCTTTGGGAGCGAATTGACCATGCTGACGACTAACCCCCGGCTGGCGGCCTTGCTCGACCTAGTTCTGGTTCTGGGAACGGCCATTCTCGTCAAAACCCTGATGATGTCCGTGGCCTGGAAATTCGCCGGTCCGGTTTCGCTGCTGTGCGCGATGCTGCTGGCGACCTGGCTGATCCGCCGGAGGGGCAAGCGCTGGTCCGATTACGGGCTTAAACTGGCCCCCGGCTGGCGCAGCAAGCTCCTGCTCTTGCCGCAGATCCTGTTGATGCTGTCCGTGATGGTCGGCGTGTCGGTGGCCTACAAGGTGTGGATCAATCCATTGATCCCGATCGCGCCCAGCCTGGAGGACCGGTTTGCCGACATTGCCGGATCGCCGGGCTTCCTCGCCCTGTGGATCGCCATCGCGATCATCCATGGCGGGTTCTTCGAGGAAATGATCTATCGCGGCTTCACCATTCTGAAGCTGACCGAGGTGTTGGGCGGTCGTGAGGGATGGCGCATGCCTTTGGCGATTGTCCTGCAGGCCAGCTTTTTCGGGGTCCGGCACATGTATTACCAGGGCGTGGGCGGCGGGCTGGCAACCGGGCTGATGGGGCTGGGCTTCGGACTGATGTTCTGGCTCTTCCGCCGCAATCTCTGGCCCCTGATCATTGCGCACGCTTCCACGGGAACCCTCGCGATGAGCATGCGCTATCTCGACTCCATCGGAGTGACGGAACCGGGCTGATCGGTGAGGGAAAAGAGGAAGAAATGGTGCCGCTTGCGTGACTCGAACACGCGACCTACGCATTACGAATGCGTTGCTCTACCAGCTGAGCTAAAGCGGCTTGCCATTCAGGCGTCCCGCCCTGTGCACAAGCACCGGCGAGAGGCGGCGGAAACTAACCGCGAAATGCGGAGTGGGCAAGCCCCGCTGCAGCAGGAAAATCACTGCTCCGTCAGGCGGGCCAGAACGGGCTCGGCGAGCTGTGCGAAGTCGGGCGCACCCATATTCTCGATGATCAGGTCGGCCTGGACTTTCTGGGGTTCGACATGGGCCACATGCATCGGGTCCACGATGGTTTCGAACTGGTGTTTCACGAAGTCGGGCTGACGGCCGCGCGTGGCGACATCCCGGGCCAGACGCCTCTGGAAACGCACATCCCGGTCGGCGTCGACGAAGACCGAAAGATCCAGAACCTGCGAGATCGCCGTGCTGGCCAGCAGGTGCAGCCCCTCGATCACCACCAGCGGAGCTGGCGTCAGGACCTGGGTCTCCTCGCGACGGCAATGCGTCGTGAAATCATAGAGCGGTGCTTCGACAGGCTGGCCCGCCTTCAGGGCTTCCAGATGGGCGAGCAGGAGGCTGTGATCCTTGGCGGCCGGCTCATCAAAATTGAAGCGGTGCGGGTCGAAGCCGGGCAGATTCCCCGCATCGACATAATAATCGTCTTCGGACAGTACATAAGTGCCGGAATGGGCGTGCTGGCGGGCAATTTCCTCAGCCAGACAGGTCTTGCCGGAGGCCGAACCCCCGACAATGCCGAGCAGCGTCACTTTCGGGGTCATGCTGCCGCGCCGTCCTCGTCATCCCCTTCGCCTACTCCGGGATCATCGGGCATGCGAACAGCGGGTTCGGCAAAGCTGGCCGCGGCACGCGAGGCGGCGGCCTTCTTCGGGCGCGGGGCCTCGAGCAGGGCGGTTTCCGGCACGGCCTCGGCATAACGCTCGAAACGCTCATAGCGCGGATGGGTCAGCTTGTTCTCGTCGCCATAGGCATAGACCATGCGCTTCCAGTCATCCGCCGTGTAGGCGAAGAGGCGACCATCCGGGTCGATATCGGACCAGTCGGCCTCAGTGGCGGCATGGGAGGCCTTGGTCATCCAGCGGCGGGCTTCCTCGTCCCGGCCTTCCAGTCGCGCTAGGCGGGCGGCCAGGGCACAAAGGCGCGAGGAGGGGGCGTCGCTGTTCTTGAGCAGCGGGTCGAGCGCGGCCCGGGCAGTGGCGGCATCGCCTTCTTCCAGAGCGACTTGGATCCGGACGAGCTGGCTTTCGCGGTGACCGGGATTGAGAGCGGCCAGGGCTTTCAGGCGCTCCAGGCGCTTGGGCTTGCTGTCGGACTTGCGCAGTTCGCGATAGGCATGGGCCAGCGCCGGGTGCGGGCTGGCAGCCCAGGCGGCTTCAAGCACTTCGGCGGCGCGTTTGTGGCGGCGGCCATCAGCGAGAAGCCGGGCCGCGAGGGCCGCGGCCGGTGCAAAGCCCGGGGCGTTGCGGTGCGCACTGGAGGCCCATTCTCGGGCCTTTTCGGCATCGCTTTGCTCGCACTCCAGGGCGGCGGCAGTGAGCAGGACGGCGCGGCGCCGGCGGGCGACATCCGGGCCGACATGCTTGCGCTTCTCGCCTTCATTGAGCGTGGTGACGGCCTCTTCCCAGCGGCCCTGGGCGACCTGGCTGTCAAACAGGGCTTCAAAGGCCCAGCGTGCCCCCTTGGCTTGCTGGAAGGCGTCGGCGGCATGGGTCTGGGTCGAAGAATGATCGCCGCGATCATGGGCCAGCTGGGCGAGTCCGCGGCGGGCGACGACGCGGGTCCGCTGGTCTTCCAGAAGGGCTTCGTAATGCGCCTCGGCACCATCCCAATTTCCGGCGGCCTCGGCGGCACGGGCGGCGAGCAGGCGGGACAGGGCGGGGCGTTCCAGCAGCGCATCGGCACGGGCAGCCTGGCGGACCGCGGCCTCGCCATCCCCGGCAGCCGAGGCGATGAGGGCGCGTTCCAGCGCGTCATAGCCCTGTTCACGGCGGCGGCGCTTGAAGAAGGACTTCACCTTGTCCGGCGAAGTCCAGAGCAGGTAGATGCCCCACCAGATCACCAGGAAGAGGAAGGCAAACAGAATGGTCCCGCCAGCGGCGACCACGAAGGGCATCTCCATCTGCCAGCCGAGAAATTCGAAGGCGGCGGTGCCCGGATTGAGCGCGAGGAAGGCGCCCAGAACCGCGGTCAGGATGGCAAAGAGGACGGCGAGGATGAGACGGATCATGACGGATCTTCTCCGCGCGCGGCGGCCTCATCGGCAAGGGACTGGCGCAGTGCGAGAAGGCGCCGATCCACATCCTGGCGGGCGCGCGCGGCGATCAGCCAGTCGCGGGCTGCTTCCAGAGCGGAACCTTCCAATTCCCCGGTGAGAGAAATGGCACTGTCGAGATCGTCCTCGGCGAGGCGGGCCTCGGCAAGCGCCGTCAGGGCCATCGGGCCGGTGGTGTCACTGGTCCCGTCGGTCTGGCGAACGGCAATAAGACCGAAAAACACCCGGCCAGGGCCGGCGGCAGCGCGGATGGCGTCGCCTGGATAGCTGGCCTCGAGCTGGTCATGAGTCGGCACGCCGGCGCGGGCGATGCTGGCCAGGGCCGTCAGGTCGGCATTGTCGCGCCAGAGACGGGCAAGCGCGGCGCGTTCGGC
>NZLV01000140.1 GCA_002694345.1 Maricaulis sp. | reverse complement strand
GCGGCCTGGCCTGATGGGTTTGTCCGCTGAAGCGGACGCCCACGGATCGGCCCCTTCGGAAGATGCTCTCTCCTTGCGGGAGAGGGTGGCGCGCCGCGCCGGCTGGGGGGCGCTTGGCGCTGCCACGCTAGGGATAGCTCCCACTTAATCCCCACCCCGCAAAACCGGGTCATACTCTGTCCACGCTTCGCACGAATCTGTGCACGGGTCGGACGGGGCGGGTGGCGCTGGGACAGGTCTGGCCGGACTGTTCCTTAATCAGCTTCACTGGGTTGCGGGCGGTCCTTCAGGATCATTCAGACCATCCAAGACGACCAAAATACCCTGCGGGATCGCCTGTAATGCCTGGCAAACCGCCGTGTTGCGCACCGGTGGGCATGCCCCATTCCCTCCTTGAATCTTACCCGTTGCTGAATCCGGGATTCACGACTCCTAAAGCGTGATCGTGTTGAATCACCCTCAACACAACGCGGCAGGGGAAGTCGCGGCTTTCGAGGTGGTTTGGTTTGAACGCAATCAAGCGATACGGCACGACTGTCTTTCTCGCAGTGGCGATTGCCTATTTTGGCTATCACGCGCTGACGGGTGAGCAGGGCGTGCTCAACTGGATTGTCGTGAAGAACGAGATTCGCCTGGCTGAAGCCGAACTCGATCGCGCTGTTGCCGAACGTGAATTGCTGGAAGATACCGCCTCGCGCCTGCGGTCCGACAGTCTGGACCTGGACTATGTCGAGGAACGGGCCCGTGACATCCTGAATGTCGCGCACCCGCGGGAAATCATCGTCGAGATCGAGCCGTCTCCGCAGCATTGATTGCGCGCTTGAAACGCGGGCAACGCCTCCTTCAAATGTGACTTTTTCGGGCCCGGCGCTTGCCGTCCGGGGCAATCGTCTGATATGGCGCTAGCACAGTCAGATGGGAGCGCGGGCTGTTTGGTTCGCGTGCGAAATAATGGCCGCCAAGCGAAATACCAAGTCTTCCGCCGCCAAGGCCGCGGGCAAGGACGAGCTGCTCAAATACTATCGCGACATGCTGATGATGCGCCGTTTCGAGGAAAAGGCGGGTCAATTGTACGGCATGGGGCTGATCGCGGGCTTCTGTCACCTCTATATCGGCCAGGAAGCCGTGGTGACCGGGATCCAGGCGGCGATGGAAGAGGGTGACCAGGTCATCACCGGTTATCGCGACCACGCCCACATGCTGGCCTGCGGCATGGACCCGAACGGGGTGATGGCCGAGCTGACCGGTCGCGAAGGCGGCTATTCGCGCGGCAAGGGCGGCTCCATGCACATGTTCTCCCGCGAGAAACAATTCTATGGCGGTCACGGGATTGTCGGCGCCCAGGTGGCGCTGGGCACCGGTCTGGCCTTTGCTGATCGCTACAAGGACAACAAGAAGGTCGCCGTGGCCTATTTCGGCGATGGCGCAGCCAATCAGGGCCAGGTCTATGAGAGCTTCAACATGGCCAAGCTCTGGGACCTTCCGGTCATCTATGTGATCGAGAACAACCAGTACGCCATGGGCACGGCGGTCAAGCGGGCCTCCTCGGAAACCCATCTGTACAAGCGTGGCGCGTCCTTCGGCATTCCCGGCGAGGAAGTCGACGGCATGGATGTTGAGGCCGTGAAACGGGCCGCTGAGAAGGCCGTGAAGCATGCCCGTGACGGCAAGGGGCCCTTCATCCTCGAGATGAAGACCTATCGCTATCGCGGACACTCCATGTCCGACCCGGCCAAGTACCGGACGCGAGAGGAAGTCGACGATATCCGCTCCCACCACGACCCGATCGACCTGATCAAGAAGCGTCTCATCGAGGGCAAGCATGCCAGCGAGGAGGAGCTCAAGGAGATCGACAAGGAGGTGAAGAAGATCGTCGCCGACGCCGCCCAGTTCGCCAAGGACAGCCCCGAGCCGGATCCGTCCGAGCTCTACACGGACGTTCTGGTGGAGGCCTGATCACTTTGAATTCCTGGGTTCTGGCATATGCGGGCATCGGAGCCCTGATATGGTTGGGTACGATGTATCAACTCGTGCGCAGCCTGTTCAGCCAGCTTCGGCTGTCGCAGGAGTATGCAGGAATCCCGGCTCCGGTCTGGACCCGGAACAAGGTGCCTGACAGCGCTCTGGAGGAATTGGTGGCCTCCGGCCATCCGGTGGCAAAATCCCTCGTTCAGTCCGGGAAAGCGGCACGGTTGGGGTGGTACCTGATATTGGCATGGTGGGCTTGCGCCTTCTTCACCATGGCAATCATCTTTATGGTCGGCTTTTTTGGGCCATAGAGAGATCGGGGACCTCAATGACACCGCAAGTGAAACACTTTTTGGAGACCTGGCACAAAGCCGTGGAAACGCGCGATGAGGGCCTGCTGGCTTCGATCATCGCGGAAGGCTGCGAGCTGCATTCGCCGGTCGTCTGGAAGCCGAGTGCCGACAAGCACTACCTGCTGCACATCCTGATGGGTGTGATCACCGTGGTCGAAGGCTTCGACTACCGGCAGGAATGGGTCAACGGCAATGAGATCCTGCTGGAATTCACCGGAACGGTGGACGGCAAGGGCCTCGTCGGTATCGACAAGATCTCGCTGGATGATGCCGGCCATATGCGCCGGATCGAAGTGCTCATCCGGCCCTTGAACACGCTGGTCGAGTTCGCCGCGAAAATGCGCGAGCACGCCCTGCGCTACAAACCCGAGGCAGCCAATGGCTGACCTCGCCTAACGAACAGGACACGGGAAGAAGCCATGTCGATCGAAGTTCTCATGCCGGCGCTTTCGCCCACGATGGAAGAAGGCACGCTGGCCAAATGGCTCATCAAGGAAGGTGACAGCGTCGAAAGTGGCGATGTCATTGCCGAGATCGAGACCGACAAGGCCACGATGGAAGTCGAGGCCGTGGAAGAGGGCGTGGTCGCCAAGCTTCTGGTCGCCGAGGGCACGGAAGGCGTGAAGGTGAATGCCGCCATCGCCATCCTGGCCGAAGACGGCGAGGACCCGGCCAATCTGGAGGCTCCGAAAGCGGCGCCTTCCAACGACAAGGCCGAGCCCGTGGCAGAAGCGGAAGAAGACGCGGCAACCGAAGACGCGCCGGAAACCGGTGAGCCGGTCGTGATTGACCATGCCGCACCCGATGCCTCTGATCCCGAGATCGCGTCGGGTACCGCGATGAAGGAAACCACGGTCCGTGACGCCCTGCGTGACGCCATGGCCGAGGAAATGCGCCGTGACGACACCGTCTTCGTGATGGGTGAGGAAGTCGCCGAATACCAGGGCGCCTACAAGGTGACCCGCGGCCTGCTGGACGAGTTCGGTCCGAAGCGCGTGGTCGACACGCCGATCACCGAGCACGGTTTTGCCGGTCTGGGTGTCGGTGCGGCCTTCAACGGGCTGAAGCCGGTCGTCGAATTCATGACCTTCAACTTCGCCATGCAGGCGATCGACCACATCATCAATTCCGCCGCCAAGACGCTGTACATGTCCGGTGGCCAGATGGGCTGTCCGATCGTGTTCCGCGGCCCCAATGGCGCGGCCTCCCGCGTCGGTGCCCAGCACTCGCAGGATTATTCCGCCTGGTATGCCAATGTGCCCGGCCTCAAAGTGATCGCGCCCTATGATGCGGCCGATGCCAAGGGCCTGCTGAAAGCCGCCATCCGCGATCCGAACCCGGTCGTCTTCCTCGAGCATGAGCTCATCTATGGCGAAACCTTCGACGTGCCGGATGTGGAGGACTGGGTCCTGCCGATCGGCAAGGCCAAGGTGCGCCGCGAAGGCACGGACGTGACCATCACCGCCCATTCGCGCATGGTCGGCTTTGCCCTGGAAGCCGCCGACATCCTGGCGCAAGAGGGCATCTCCGCCGAAGTGATCGACCTGCGCACCCTGCGCCCGCTCGACACCGACACGGTGGTGCAATCGGTCAAGAAGACCAATCGCATCGTCTGCGCCGAGGAAGGCTGGGGCCGCATGGGTGTCGGTGCGGAAATCGCTGCCGTCGTCACCGCCGAAGCCTTTGACTATCTCGACGCCCCGCCGGTCCGCGTCCACCAGGAAGACGTCCCGCTGCCCTATGCCGGCAATCTGGAAAAACTCTCCCTGCCGGGCACGGCCGACATCGTGAAGGCGGCCAAGGCTGTCTGCTACGCGGAGTAGGGTGGATGGGCTCTCCGGAGAAATCCTGGCGCCACGGTGAGTGTCATTGCGGTGAGGTCGGCTTTGCCGTGAACCTGCCGGACAGTGTCGTCGCCCTGTCGTGCAATTGTTCGATCTGCGCCAAGACCGGTTTCATCCACCTCATCGTGGACAAGTCGGACTTCAAGATTGAGCGCGGGGCGGAAAGCCTGACGACCTATACATTCGGCACGCATACGGCCAAGCACACCTTCTGTTCCAAGTGCGGCGTGAAGGCCTTCTATGTCCCGCGCTCGCACCCGGACAGCTGGTCGGTCAATCTGCGCTGCCTGGATGCCGACGCCAATCTCCAGCTCCGCTTCGAGGAATTCGATGGCGCGAACTGGGAAAAGAATATCGCCCAAATCAACCCGGAGCTCGGCCAGTAGGCCGACCACGAGGACGAGACCCATGTCGATTGAAATCCTGATGCCCGCCCTGTCGCCCACCATGGAAGAGGGCACGCTGGCCAAATGGCATGTGAAGACCGGTGACACGGTCGAGAGCGGCATGGTCATCGCCGAGATCGAGACCGACAAGGCGACGATGGAAGTCGAAGCCGTCGATGAAGGCGTGGTGGGCAAGATCCTCGTCGATGAAGGTGCTGAGGGCGTGAAGGTCAATGAAGTCATCGCCATCCTTCTGGAAGAGGGCGAGACCGAGGTTTTTGCCCCCGCCGAAGGTGGGGGAAGTGGGCCGGCCAAGGGCCGGGTCGAAGGGGGCGCGAGCAAGGCGAGCGAGACGGCACCTGTCCCGTCTCCGGCCCCGAAGCCTGCGGCTTCGGCCCCCTCTGTCGGCAAAGCCGACATCTCCCCCGCAAGCGGGGGCGAAAAGGATGGCGGCGACCGGATCAAGGCGAGCCCGTTGGCGCGCCGGATCGCGGCCGACAAGGGGCTGGACCTGGCCGCCATTGACGGGTCGGGCCCGCATGGCCGGATCGTGAAGCGCGATGTCGAGAATGCCCAACCGTCCGAAGCTCCGTCCAAGGCCACTGAAGCGCCGGCCAGCGCCGCGCCGGTCGACCTGGACGACCCGCTCAAGGCCTATGGCATTGCCCGCGACCGCTACGAGGTCGAGAAGGCCGACAACATCACCAAGATTTCCGCCAAACGCCTGTCGGAGAGCTTCCGCGACATCCCGCACTTCCCGCTCAATGTGGATTGCCGGATCGACGCCCTGCTGGACTTCCGCAAGCGCGTGAATGCCGCCGCCGAAAAGGATGGCGCCAAGGTCTCCGTGAATGACATCCTGATCAAGGCGTCAGCCCTGGCCCTGAAGAAGGTTCCGGCGGCGAATTCCTCCTGGATCGAGGGCGGCCATATTGCCCGCCACAAGCATGCCGACGTCTCCGTCGCCGTGGCCATTGAAGGCGGGCTGATCACGCCGATCGTCAAGGATGCCGATCAAAAGGGCCTGGTTGAGATCTCCCGCGAGATGAAGGACCTGGCTGCCCGCGCCCGCGAGAAGAAGCTGAAGCCCGAGG
>NZLV01000139.1 GCA_002694345.1 Maricaulis sp. | reverse complement strand
TTTAATACATTTAAATAATAGAGAGATGCCTATGAAATGGCCAAATCTTAAGCACCTACACTATTTGGTGCCGCTTCTACAAGAGCAACACTTCCACCGCGCTGCTCAGCGTTGTAATGTAAGTCAAAGATCTCCGCGCAGGAAGGCGGTGACGCCCTGGCGGGCTCCGGCGGTGTTGAGGCGTCCGGCGAGGGAATAGGTTTGCCAGGCTTGGCCTTCGGTGAGGCGGCCGGCGTCGCTTGGGTCGGCGTCGTCGGGCCAGCCGGTGGTGTAGCCGCCCCAGGGCTGGGTCCAGACGCCGGAGGGTTGGAGGAAGGCGGGGACGGCGATGAGATCGGCCTGGTTTTCGGTGAGCGGGGCGTAGGCGTCCGGGTGCCAGCTGTCGGCGCAGATGAGGACGCCGAGGCGGCCGGCCGGGGTGGGGAAGACCGGGATGTCCTGCGGAGAAGCGGCGGCGGTAAAGCCGGCCTCGTCGGGGATGGGGTGAAGCTTGCGGACGAGGCGGTCATGGACGCTGCCGTCCGGCGCGAAGACGGCGGAGACATTGTAGAGCGGACCGTTGCCGGGCCGGATCTCGCCGTCGATGACGGACGGCTCCGGCAGGACGATGGAGCCGGCGACCAGTGTGACACCGTATTCGCGGGCGAGGCCGGAGAAGACGGATTGATAGTCCCGCGCCATGCTTGCGGCGCGCATGCGGAAGACGGCGGCGGCGAGGCGGTCCTCTTCGGATGAGCGGGCCAGGGCAAGAGCGAAGGGCACGGGATTGGCGAGGATGAGATGGGTCATCGCGCCGGTCGTGCTGTTGGCGGTGAAGCTGGCGTGCGGGGCGCGGGCGGCGACCAGCCAGGTGCCGATGTGTTCGGGAAAGACCACGATCGAGCCCTCGCCCAGCTGGCCGGCGTCGCGGGCTTGGTCGAGATAGGCGGCGAAATGGTCGTGCAGCCGCTGGGGTGACTGGTAATGCCGCTGGTCCATCCAGGGCTGGATGGCGACGAGATGGGCGGCCGGCGTGACGGGCTCCGGACGGTCCGGCAGGTGCAGCTCAGCCGGTGCGTCGAGGGCGGACGGGGTGCGGTAGATCCCCCACAGTCCCGCGCACACCAGCAGAATGAAGGCCAGGATGAAGCTTGTCCGCACGTCTTGATCTCCCCGGTTTCAGAACAGGATTGGCCTTTCCCCGGCGCGGATCAAGCGCCCGCATCGCGGCTTTGGCAGGCGTGGCAGGATAAGATGGTGAAATCTTCATTTTCGCGTCATGCCCGGAACCGCTAGTCTCCCGCCCAAATCCCAGGGGAGCCTGATTTATGCGTAAACTGATGATGAGCACGGCCAGTCTTGCGGCCCTTTTTGCAGCCGCCTGCACGCCGGCAACCACGAATGAGGACGCCGTGACCGAAACGGCCGAAATCCATGTTGAGCTGGATGCCGCCACGCAAGACGCGCTGGCCACCAATCCGCTGCTGGCGGAATGGACCGGTCCCTATGGCGGGGTGCCGAATTTCGACACGGCCAGCCTGGACGATCTGCGCGGCGCGCTGGAAGCCGGCATGGCCGCCAATCTGGCCGAGATCGATGCGATCGTGAGCAATCCGGAGGCGCCGACCTTCGAGAACACCATTGTGGAGATGGAACGCGCCGGTGATGCGCTGGGCCGGGTCTTCACCTATTGGAGCATCTGGTCGTCGAACATGTCCTCGCCGGAATTCCGGGCGATCCAGGGCGAGATGATCCCGGCCCTGTCGGCCTACCAGTCGCAGATCACCCAGAATGAGGCCTTGTTCGCCCGCATCCGCGCCGTCTATGAGGGCGAGGAAATGGACAGTTTGCGTCCGGACCAGCAACGTCTGGTCCAGCTGACCTATGACGGTTTTGCCCGCAATGGTGCGACGCTGGAAGGTGAAGCGGCGGAACGCTATGCGGCGATCAACCAGCGTCTGGCCGAGCTGCACACGACCTTCTCCAACAATGTGCTGCATGACGAGGAAAACTACGTCACCTATCTCAGCGCCGACCAGCTGTCCGGCCTGCCGCAGGGCTTCATCGATGCCTCGGCTGCCGCTGCCGCGTCGCGGGGCCGCGAAGGTGAGTATGCGATCACCAATACGCGGTCCTCGATGGACCCCTTCCTGACCTTCTCCGACGAGCGCGATCTGCGCGAACAGGTCTGGCGCAATTATTACAGCCGCGGCGATAATGGCGATGAGTACGACAACAACGCGCTGATCACCGAAATCCTGCAGCTACGTGACGAGCGCGTGGCGCTGCTGGGCTATGACAATTACGCCTCCTGGCGCCTGGAAGACCGCATGGCCGGCAATCCGCAGAACGCCATGGATCTGATGGTTCCGGTCTGGCACGCCGCCGTGGGCCGGATCGAGGAAGAAGTCGCCGACATGCAGGCCCTGGCCGATGAGCGCGGTGACGACATCACGATCGCGCCGTGGGACTACCGCTATTACGCCGAGAAGGTCCGCCAGGACCGCTATGCGCTCGATAGTGACGAGGTGAAGCAATACCTGCAGCTGGATAATCTGCGCGAAGCCATGTTCTACGTGGCCGGCGAACTGTTCGGTTTCGAATTCCGCGCCCTGCCGGAAGGCGAAGTGCCGGTCTGGCATCCGACCGTGCGGGTCTGGGAAGTCACCGACCGGGACAGCGGCGAGAATATCGGTCTGTGGTATCTCGATCCCTTTGCCCGCCAGGGCAAGCGTTCGGGCGCCTGGGCCAGCTCCTTCCGCTCGCACACCACGTTTGATGGCGAGCAAAATGTCCTGGCCACGAACAATTCCAACTTTATCGAAGGTGCGCCGGGCGAGCCGGTCCTGGTGTCCTGGGATGATGCGGAGACCTTCTTCCACGAATTCGGTCACGCCCTGCACACCCTGTCCTCCAATGTCGACTATCCGACGCTGAATGGCGGGGTCCGCGATTACACCGAATTCCAGTCGCAGCTGCTGGAACGCTGGCTGCTGACCGATCCGGTGATCGACAATTACCTGGTGCATGTGGAAACCGGCGAGCCGATCCCGGCGGAACTGGTCGAGCGCATCCGTGCGGCGGCCAATTTCAACCAGGGCTTCTCGACGGGCGAATATCTGGCCTCGGCGCTGATGGACATGGTCTATCACACGACCGAGCCGAGCGAGATGTCCGATCCGGACACGTTCGAGCGCGAGACCCTGGCCGAGCTGGGCATGCCGGACGAGATCGTCATGCGTCACCGCTCGCCGCACTTCGGTCACGTCTTCTCCGGTGAAGGCTATTCGGCTGGCTATTACGGCTATATGTGGGCCGACGTGCTGACCTCGGACGCCTCGGAAGCCTTCCAGGAGGCGCCGGGCGGCTATTACGATCCGGAAGTTGCCGGGCGTCTGGTGGAATACCTGTTCGCCCCGCGCAACTCGATCGATCCGGCGGTCGCCTATCGCGAATTCCGCGGCCGTGATGCCGACCCGGCCGCGCTGATGCGCGACCGCGGCTTCCCGGTGCCGGAAGGCATGGGCGGCGAGGAGTAACCCTCACGCAGGCTTTTTGAAGAAGGGCGCTCCATCGGGGCGCCCTTTTTTGTCTGGGCTTTGCTGCCCGCCAAAACCTAGTCCGGCGTGACCCCGAAATGCGGGCCGGCACCGAGCTCGGAGAGGCGGTCCTGGGGGTTGTAGAGGCGGCAGGCCTTCAGCGAGAGACAGCCGCAGCCGATACAGCTGGTCAGGCTTTTGCGCATGCGGGTCATCTCGTCGATCTGCCGGTCCAGACGCTGCAGCAAGCCTTCGCTGATCGCGGCCCAGTCCGACTGGGTGGGTGTGCGGCCGTTCGGGAGGCTCTTCAGGGCCTGCGCGATCTCGCCCAGGCTGAGGCCCAATTGCTGGGCGATCAGGATGAAGGAGACGCGGCGGACATCGGCCCGTTTGAAGCGGCGCTGGCCGCCCGCATTGCGGCCCGGATCGATCAGCCCCTTGTCTTCGTAAAAGCGCAGGGCCGAGACCGAAACGCCGGTCCGTTTGGCCAGCTGGCCGATGGAGAGAGGATCGGCCGGGCTTTTGGGGGCTGTCGGCATGCTGCACATTCTTTATTGACCTCAACCAAGGTTGAGGAATTATCAGAGTTCCTGTCAAGACGGCCGCTGGCCGGGAAACAGGAGTTCAAGATGACGAAATCGACGCTGGAACACGTCAATGTGACGGTCAGCAATCCGGCTGAAACCGCGCAGCGCCTGACCGACTGGTTTGGCTGGAAAGTGCGCTGGCACGGCCCGGCCAAGAATGGCGGCACGACCTATCATGTCGGCAATGACGACGCCTATGTCGCGGTCTACGGCTTGCCCAAGGAACATGACATTCGCCTGCCGGCGGGCCGCCTGAACCATATCGGCGTCCTGGTGGAGGATCTCGACGCCGCCGAAGCCCGCATCAAGGCTTCCGGCCTGCACACCCATTCCCACGCCGACTACGAACCCGGTCGCCGCTTCTATTTCGATGATCCGGACGGGATCGAGTTTGAGGTGGTGAGCTATGCGTAGGGAATGGGCGAAAAGGAGCCGCTATTCCGGGAATTCCACATAGCGCCAATAACAATCCACCAGCTCCATCGCGGCCTCGAACTCCAGCCCGGCGCGGGCCTTGAGGATGTAGGCGGCGATGTTGTGCTCGTAGGCGGTCTTGCGGTCCTTTTGGGCATTGGAGGTGGTGAGGACCATCACGACGGCGGATTTGAGCGCTTCGTCGGACCGGATTTCTGCCAGGAATTCCAGCCCGTTCATGACCGGCATGTTGAGGTCCAGCAGGATGATAAAGGGGTGTTTGACGGACACCCCCTCCTGCTTGCCGCGCAGGATGTCGAGGGCTTCCTGTCCGTTCCGGGCCCGCACAACTGGATTGGCCAGTCGGCGCTTGGTCAGACTGCGGCTGACAGCTTCGGCATCAATATCGTCATCCTCCACCAGGAGAATGGTGACGATACGCGGCGGGATGCCGGTCTCAAGCATTGGGGAACTCCAGAACGAAACGGCTGCCCCGGCTCAGAGCTGGGTCGGAGATCAAACTAATTGTTCCATCCAGACGTGTCACGGCTTTCTGCGCGATGGCGAGTCCCATGCCGCTGGCCTCCACTTCGTCCCGCGATTTCACCGTTTCAAACATGCCGAAGATTCGATCATGCAGTTCCGGCGGGATGCCAGGTCCGTCATCACTGAACTCCATGCACCAGTTTTCCGGCCCCTGATACAGGGAAACCCGTATCCGCGCCGAGGGGCGATCATGGTGTTTGGAGGCATTGTTGACCAGATTCATGGCGATGACCCGCATGAGATTGGTGTCGGTGTTGACTTCAAAGTCTCCGCCAACAAGCTCGACCACGTGACCGCCCGGCAGAGAGAGCAGGTCGACAGCGGATTGGACCAGGCGGTCGAGTTCGACGGTAGAGCGGGAAACCGCCTTCCGGCCAATCCTCGAGTACTCCAGCAGCGCGTCGAGCAGGCTTTGCAGGCGTCCGACACGGCTGTGCAGCAATGTCATGTAGCGCCGGGCATTTTCCGGGATGGCCTCGCCAAGATCCTCGTCCAGCCAGTCCACCAGCTGGCGGATGGCCCGCAGCGGGGACTTCAGGTCGTGGGAGGCTGTGTAGGCGAAACTGTCGAGCTCGGCATTGGCAATTTCCAACTCCTTGTTGGCCTGACGCAAGCGTTCTTGTTGCGCCTGGTCTCGAAGAACCAGCTGCAGCGCGAACAGGGCAAGAGAGGAGGCCATGATCGCAAAGGCCAGGAAGAGGAAGCTCGTCGTATTGCCCGGGGCGTCTCGCAGCATGTCCGCTTCCGAGGCGACCAGTCGCAGCAAAGCGGTGTTTCCGAAATTCAGTTCCCTGCTCAAGCTGCCATCCGGAAGATCTTCATCCGGAAGCCGAAATTCCACCGGGTAGCGCGACGGGCGCGGCAGGCTGTAGAGGAGTTCGCGGACCTGGCTGAGGGGATTGATTTCTATCAGCGCACCGTCGAAGGCGCCATCATTTGTGAAGACCGGCGCGATGATCAGAAAACCCATCTGTCCGTCGGGAGTTTCCTGGACCGGGCTGACCCGGAGCGCTTGCGTGGCTCGAACTTCGGCCAGGTGACGCGCTACAAGCGGGTCACCCGCCAGGCTCGAACCTTCCGGCCAGAAATCGGCCTCGCGGGGTTCGCGCCACAACACCCGGCCAGCTTCGTCCAGTTTCAGAACGGCGTCCATCAGGCGGGTATCTGTCACATAGTTTGTGGCGTCGTCGCGCCAAGCCCGCTCCGGCGTTCCACTGGACATTCGCCAGCGATCCGCCATGCGTTGCAGGGCCAGCGCCTGTTCATTGAGCCGCGCCTGCAGCGTTTGGCTCAGCAGGCCCAGTTCGGCCTGCGCCCCGCGTTCCAGCTCGGCTCGGTGTTGGACCGAAAGTCCCATCAGAACTGCCAGGGTGAGACTGCTCAGGAAGAGGCCTGCCGCGATCAATACCGCCTTGGTCAGGCGAGCCAGCTTGGGCAGGGAAAAGGGGATGACACGGCTGATCTTGATCGCGGCCAGACTGCCGGACATGAGCAGGGTCATGGCGCCCATGCCTGTGGCCGGCGTCAGGTTGAACAAGCTGACCTGGCCGATCAGATAGCCCAAACTGTATGCAGCAAGAAATCCACCGGACACACTGATTGACCACATCGCCAATTGCCGGCGCCAAGCCAAGTCGTCCACAGCCTGGACCACAAATGAAAGACTGAGTGCGGTGAGGACCAGGCTGGAATTGAGGGACATCCGTCCCGGCGCAGCACCGGGTTCACCGAACTGGTGGGTATGGAACAACTGGTCAATGCCCAGCTCCAGACCCAGCAGATACTGCGATCCCGTCAACAGGCTGAGCAGGAAAGCTCCACTGGCCAGTGAGACGGTGGCCCATCGCGATACCGGGTGAAACAAGCTCGACAGGCCCAGCAGAAGACATGTCAATGCGGTGTTGAACTGTGTCGGTGACCAGTCCGGATGAATTCGGACCAGGCTCTCCAGACCCAGCTTCCAGCTGGCCATGATCGTGGCGGCGGCCAGCACGTTCATGGCCGCGAGCGTGATCCGCCAGATCGGCTCCTTGCTGAATTGTTCCTGCCAGGGCGGCATGACGGTCAGGGCTCCACGTAGCGCGGCAGGGTGAAGGAAAAGACGGTTCCCCCATCGGGCGCAGGCTGGCACCAGATGCGGCCATGATGGGTCTCGACAATGCGCCGGATGATGGACAGGCCCAGCCCGTGGCCGGATTGGGTGGTCGCATTGCCCCGGTCGAGCGGATTGAAGATGCGTTCCCGCAAATTGTCCGGAACACCCATGCCGTTGTCGCGGATGTCGATGCGAACCTGATCTCCCAGTTCCGCGCTGGTGATGGCGATGACCGGATCGGCCTCGCCTTTGTACTTGATCGCGTTCTGGACCAGATTGCCAAAGACCCGTTCCAGCTGGGCCGGGTCCCCGGCGACGACGGGCATCTCTTCAAGCGAAATCTGTGTCCGGCTGTTCTGGATGTCTGTCTCCAGCAGGGTAAGGGCCGAGCGGGCAACACTGCCGAGGTCGACCTGTTCGAATGTTTGAGTTCCAGGGGCATTGTCGGCATAGGCCAGAAGGCTGTCGATCAATGAGGCCATGTGCCGGCCCTGATCCTCGATCTTGTCGAGGAAGGGGCGGATATCACCCGGAAGCGTATCAGCCCGGCGCTGAAGGACGGCCGCCAGGCCGACAATCCCGTTGA
>NZLV01000138.1 GCA_002694345.1 Maricaulis sp. | reverse complement strand
CTGCGCCGAACACAATGATCGGGACCCAGTTGGATTGAGATTCGTCACCGGTCCATGACCGGCTGAACTCGATCAGCGCCAATCCGGCCAGAAACACGAAGACGGCCAGCGCCTTGCCCGTCGGGTCCAGCGCGGACAGATCATGGCTCGAAGACTGCCCTGCCGTCGCCCGTTCCGGATTGGTGATGAAATAGCCACCCCAAAGGAGCATGAGTGGCGCGAAGATACGCGCGACCGACAGGCTATCCATTTCGAATTCGAACATCGTCCTATGCTCCATCCCGACGCCGGCATGACCCGGATCCGGTCCTAAGGGTGAAGTCTCAGCCCCGCCACAACATCAGCGGGACACCCCTTGGAACTGTTGGCGCGCAGCGTGGACGGGATGCGCTGATTTGGCAAGCCGGTCAGGGCCGGGTGATGCGTTCGCGGATCAGGCGTTCCACCCCGCGCGGATCGGCAATGCCGAAGAAGCCGTAATCGGTGAACGTGCCGCTGCGCGCCGTCGGGTCTCCGGCGGCCCGCGGCACGGCATCGCGGAAGATGAGATCGCCGCGCTTGAACCCTCTGCGATGCAGGGAGACGAGATCCTCGGCTCCGTAGCTGCGCAATTCGCCGCCGCCCTTGAGAATGAGGGCACGCCGGTCGGTCAGGCCATAGATCGTGCCGAACACGCGCACGGCTTGCACCAGGGAGGACACGAACAGGTAGACGCCGAACAGGATGAAGACCGGGCCGATCAGCATGGCGAGGCGGCCGAACATTTCGCCATCCTCATTCCCGCCCGCGAACAGCCAGGCCAGACCGGTCCAGACGCAGGCAAACAGGGTCCAGGGAATGGCGAAGGCCGCCAGTTTGCCTCCGCGCAGCCAGGCCAGACGCAGGGTATTGGGGCGACCGGCCCAGATCAGGCTTTCGCCGGCGGCCAGTTCCGGCTGCAGCCGGGCTTGAAGTGTCGGATCCATGCCGAGTGTCCCGTCCTTGTCCGCGTCTATTGCCGCCAGGGCCGTTGCAGATCGCCGGGAATGATGTCCAGCGTATCCTGCGCATCCTCGTTGAAGACCAGAACCATGTCCGGCGGGACCAGGGTCTGCAATTCCTGCCCCTGGATGATCTCCAGCGAGGCGGTGGCGCCATAGCGCTCGGCATAGCGCCGGGTATAGGCCAGGGCCGGGCCCTGACGGTCGAAAATCGCCATGCGGTAGACCGGCCGGCCGGCCTCGTCCTCGCGCACTTCCACCGCGAAGGCGCCGTCCTCTTCATTCTGCTGCGCGCTGGGGCCTTCGACGATTTCGAAATCCTCCGGCGTGTCCGCAGTCAGGATCGGGACGAAGAAGTACTCGCCCTCGAACAGGGCGGCCAGGTCCCGCTCCCAGGCGTCCAGTTCCCCGACCTGCAGGCGGGCGAGGCGGCGAATATGGATTTCCAGCGCGGTTTCAGGCGGTGTCTCTCCCGCCGTGTCGGCCGCCGCCGGGAGGCGCGACGCAGCGGCCAGATAGCGCACCAGGGGCGGGCCGAGCTGGATGGAGCGCGCCTGTCCGGGATTGATGTTGAGTATGATCTCACCCCCGACCGCCTGGTCGAGGAAGCCCAGCAATTCGCCAGCCGGCACGATCATCTCGGTCAGGTCGGCCAGTTCCTGGTCGGAGAAATTGGCCCGTGACCAGTCGGCCAGACGTTCCGGGCGGTCGAAGATGGACAGGACGGGCAAGCCTGACGGACCTTGCCAGAGAACCAGTTCATGACCTCCGGCCCCGTCCGGCTGGCGCACGAAATGGAACTCGCTGCCCATGAAGGCCAGGGTCACGGCGCGCAGATCATCCGGATGGGCGCGCGGCTGGATCAGGGCGATATCCAGCGCGGTCACTTCAGCCCCGGCACTCCCGGCTTGCGCCGCGGAACGGGCGGGAAGACCAGCCCAAAGCAGGCTCAGGCAGACGAGCCAAAGCCCCGCTGCGGCCCCCAAAACCTGTTTGCGTCCGTTGATGGTCATGATGATCCCCCTGACTGGCCGCGACTATGGCGCGCCTCGCGGTTGAGGACCATCCCCGGATCGGGGGAGGCGCCCCATGCAAAAGGCCGGACCCTGGGTCAGGGTCCGGCCTTGCTGTGTCCGGCGAGGGAGAACCGGAACCGGGGTCTAGCGCATCGCCATGTGGCGGCCATGACAGGCATCGAACAGGGCGAGGAAGGCCTGGGCTTCCGGCCGGCCCTCACGGGCGATCTCGGCGAGATAGGCCCGGGCGCGGATCGGGTCCGCCGCGTCATCCTGTCCCGACAGGGCCAGCCCGGCCAGGAGACCGGCCCGCAAATTGCGGTCCGTGGCATACATGCGTTCCAGCGCCTGATAGGCCCGGGCGCTCTGGCCCGGCCAGGTCGACGAAGCCAGGGTCAGGTCGGCCAGCGTGTTGCGGCTGCCGGTATCATTCGCCTGCAGAAGAGCACCGGCCCAGTAGAAGGTTGCCACTTCCGGCGCGATACCGCGCTGGCTGGCCATGGCATTCACATGCGGGGCAATCCCGTTGATCGCCGCACCGACATATTGAGCGCGCTCGGCTTCATAGCGGGCGCAGTCACGGCTCTGGGCAGAAGCCGCACCGATCAGCGCGGCGCCGAGCCCCCAGGCGATGGCAATCATGAACAGTGCGGTCTTGGGCTTGCGAAACATGTCGCCTCTCCTCGTTCGATGAGGAGAGTGTGCGTCCCGGGTTTTAAGCCACCTTCAAAGGCGGGCCGCAATTTTACCGCAAATTCAAATGGTTACGGTTAACCGAATCCGGGATTCGATTAACCGTGTCGGGCTCAGTCGGCCTGGGCCGCCGCCTCCACCTCCCGCAGGACGCGCAGGACATTGCCCGACCACAGCATCCCGATCTGTTCCGGCGTATAGCCGCGCGCGAGGAGTTCCGCCGTCACGGCCGGGGTTTCGCTGGCGTCTTCCCAGCCGCCAACACCGCCGCCGCCATCAAAGTCCGAGGCAATGCCGACATGCTCGATGCCGGCCACGGCGACTGCATGGTCGATATGGTCGGCCAGTACCGCGATATCGACATCGCCATGCTCGGCCCGCAACGCCGCCATACCGGCCTGGAAAGCGGCAATCGTCTCTGCGGTCGCAGCCTCGCGGCCTTCCGGCGTATCCAGCCCCAGCTCCACCGCCAGGGCCCGCTGACCCGCCATCACCTCGGCCGGCACCTCGCCGATATAGCGGCGGAAGGCGACCATCTGGGCGACGCCCCCATTGTCCCGGATCGCGCGCAACTGTTCGTCGTCCAGATTGCGGGCATTGTCATAGACACCGCGGGCACCGGAGTGCGAGGCGATGACCGGCGCGCGGGACAGGGCAATGGCCTCCATCATGGTGGCCTTACCGACGTGCGAGACATCAATGATGATGCCGTTATCGTTGAGTGCGGCCACCAGTTCGCGGCCCAGATCACTCAGTCCGGGATCCTCTTCGGGTTCGCCCGCCGCCGTGTTCGGGTTGGAAGACCCGCCAAACTGGTTGTTGCCGAAATGCGTGATCGACATGTAGCGCACACCGCGCTCCGCCCACATCGGCACGTCCGCGACACTGTCTCCGAGCGGATAGGCATTCTCCATCCCGATCAGCGCGACGAGGCGGCCGGAAGCGGCGATCTCTTCCACCTCATCCGATGTCGTGGCCAGGGCAATCCGGTCGGGGTCATTGGCCAGCATGCGGCTGATACCGGCATATTTCTCCTCGGCCGCCGCCCGTGCCGCGACATAGCCCTCCGGCGTGGTTTCGCCCTGGCGGACATAGACAATGAAGAAGGCCGCATCGAGCCCGCCCTCGACCATTTTGGGCAGGTCGACCTGGGCATGGGTGTGCTCGCCCGGATCGAGCGCCGGGGTGCCGTAGCCCGCTCCGATATCGACATGGGTATCCAGCGTCAGCGTCGCGAAGTGGACAGCCTGCGGATCCAGCGCCTCGCTCGTGGCATCGCCCGCGGGAGCGTCCGGCTGGGAACAGGCGGACAGTGCCAACACAAGAGCGGCTGCGGACACGGATGCGAAACGCTTGGACATGACTTCCCCCGATTTGAAAACCGCGCTCACTCTATCGGCAAGGCCTTGAGAAACAAGGCGGACCGGCGTCCCGGAACGGTACGCTGGCACGGGTCATTTCGGGATGGGTTTGTCGAAACCTCAACACGATCGACGCGATCCTACGGAATTCATTAGGCTTTCATTAAGTTCTGCAAACCGCACGAAACTTGCGCCTGTCTGCCTGATCCGAGGAGGACGAGACGATGACAGTGCGTGATTTCTGGCTGCGGGACGGGATGGGCCGTCTGGAAGACAAGTCCAACAATTTCACCGCCATGCGCATCCTGTTTGCGCTGATGGTTCTGTATGCCCACGCTCTCATCATCCCCCAGGGCCTGCCCTATGTCGGCGCCTGGCAAGTGACGGCCGACTTCCTGGTGAATTGCGCCCTGGACGGGTTCTTCATCCTGTCCGGCTACATGATCACGGCCTCGGCGATGAAGGCGACCAGCCTGACCGGCTATGCCGCCTCGCGCATTTTCCGCATCTATCCCGGCCTGATCGCCTCGGTTCTGGTGGTGATGATCGCGACCATGTTCTTCACCACGCTGAGCCCTGCCGAATACTGGACCCATGCGGAAACCTGGCTGTTCCCGGTCAAACTGCTCAGCCAGGCCGATCCGCTGGCCAGCCTGCCCGGCGCCTTTGAAGGCCTGCCGACCGCCTATCGCGCCAATGCGCCGCTGTGGACGATCCGGTTTGAACTCCTGGCCTATCTGGGTGTCGGCCTTCTGCTCGCCCTGGGCCTCTACAAGCACAAGCTTCTGGTCCTGTTCTGGGCCCTGGCCGCCTGTGCCGGTGGCGCCCTGATCATCCAGTTCGGCTATTCCGGTCCGGGCGATGACACGATCCAGACGATGTCGCGCTTTGCCCCGGCCTTCATGATCGGCGCGGCTTTCCATGCCGGCCGCGAACATCTGCGCCTGTCCCCGGCCTTCATCATCCTGACCCTGGCCGCCGCCCTCGCCTCCTCGCACCTGGCAATCGGCGGCATCATGAAGGATGTCTTCCTGGCCGCCCTCTTCATCTGGATGGGTCACCAGCACATCCCCGGCCGCGCCGGTGAAGCCGTGCGCAATGTCGAGGACATTTCCTACGGCATCTACATCATGCACTGGCCGCTGGGTCAGATGCTGATGGTTTCCTTCCCGTCGATGAACACGACGGTGCTGGCCCTGGCCATGTTCCTGGCCGTCCTGCCGGTCGCCTGGCTGATGCGGGTTCTGGTGGAAAGCCCGTCCCTGGCGCTCAAGTCGAAACTGTTTCCGCGCAAACGCGTTGACATCAGCAAGGCTGCGGTGCCCGCTTAAGTCGCCGTCGGCAAATTTCCACAACTTCCAAGCTCAACTGGCTTGGCAGGCATAGCCTGTCAGGCCAGTTTTGCTGCGGGGACTGAGGGGATGATCATGGCCGAACGCGGGAACTATGTCGGTATCGACGTCATGAAGCCCATGGCACCGACAGCCGAGAAGCAGGCCGAGCTGGATGCCGGTGTCGCCAGCGATCAGGCATCCACCCTGAATTTCGACCTGAACACGCTGGAAGGCGCACGCAATGCCGTTCGCCCGGCAGCCGTCCTGTTCGGACTCAGCGCGCTTGTGGCCCTCCTGACGGGCATCCTCCTGACATTCCAGGCGGACTGGTCCCAGCTCACCAATACCTCACTGCCCGCAGCCGAATACACCGCTGCGAACGGAAGAGCCTATCTGGCCCTTGGACTGTATGTGAATGCCGCCTGGGTGGGTCTGCTGGCCGTCTTCGTCTTCCTGCGAAGCCGGGTGGCTGCCGTGGTCGCCGCCATCTGGGTCGGCTTTCGCTGGATCCTCAAGGCGGCCCTTGTACTGAGCGGCGATTTCAGCGGCCTGATTTTCGGAACCCTGTTTCTGGTATTCCTGACCGGAGCCGTGGCCTGGGCCCTGCCCGCCAGCTTCGCCCATGCCCGCCTGTCGCGACAGGCCGGTGCCGGACCGGATGCACCCTAGCCTTCCGCCGGTGTCCCGAACACCGTGATCGCCACGCCCAACACGGTCAGCGCGCCATAGGCGGCGACCTTGATCCAGGCGCGTTCCCGCCAGGCGGAACGCGCAGCGATCAGCGACTGGACGGCGTAGTAGGCGGCAAAGGCGCGCGAGGCGTAAGCGATGATCTCGTAGAGATTGGCAAACCAGGTCAGGCCCAGCCCGGCCCCGACGAGGATGAGATAGGCCAGACGCAGGGGCAGGCGATTGCCGGACAGCTCGACGAAAAGCCCCCCGGTCCCGGCCGTGTCCGCAACGGCGGCGCTGAGCTGGGAGCTGAGCGCGGCGCCGACCAGAAGCACCGGCAGGATCGGCGCGACCACGCGCATCATGTCGACAATGGCGGTCTCGCCGGTCGGCATCCCCTCGCCGTCGAAGCTGATGGCGACCAGACCGATATAGCCCAGATAGATCACGGCCGAGATGTATTGCGCCCAGCGCATGGTCCGGATCCGCTCGACCGGGCTGTAGGTGTCGCCCAGATAGCGCGAGGTCTCGAACCCCTGCACGGTGACGATCAGGCCGAAGGCGAGGGTCAGGGCATGCCAGCCGGTGACGACCGGCGCTTCCAGAACCACACCCCCGTCTTGGTATTCGCCCCAGGCGAACAGGCAGAGGCCCGCCAGCAGCCCTGTGATCACCGCCAGTTTCACGCTGACGAAGATCTGTTCGACATGTTCCAGCGCGGAGAAGCCGCGGGTCCAGCCGGTCAGCAGGATGAGGAGGAAGGCCGCGCTGGTCAGCAGCCGGCCATGGGCCTGGTCTGCGACGTCGGTCAGGCTGACCCCGAATGCCCCGAACAGATTGAGATAATAGGCGACCGAAATGATGTAGGCGAAGGCCAGCAGCCAGGAGGCAAGCCGGTCGAGGCGGCCATCCCACCGGGGACGCTGGTCCGCCCCTTCACCGCGCACCCGGATATTGCGCCGGACCGCAGCGCCGAACATCCAGGCTGTTGCGACCAGGGCGGCCATGACGGCCGGTCCCCAGACGCCATAGGAGGATTGGAGGACCGGCGCGAGAATGAGAAAGCCCGACCCGATGATCGAGGCGAGCGGCGTGATGGTGGCGCGCCAGAGACGGTTTTCCGCGACCTGACGGCTGGCCAGGAGGATCCCGGCCAGCACACAGCCGGCAATGATCACGGCATTGGCCGCCATCATGGTGCTACCCCTTGAACGGGTCCTGCATGAGGATCACGTCCTCGCGTTCCGGCGAGGTGGAGACCAGGGCGATCGGGCATTCGATCAGCTCTTCCAGACGACGGACATATTTGACGGCCTCGGCCGGCAGATCGGCCCAGGAACGGGCGCCCGCAGTGGAGCCTTCCCAGCCCTGCAGCTCTTCATAGACCGGTTTGACACGGGCCTGAGCTTCCTTGCCCGCGGGCAGGTAGTCGAGGCGTTCGCCATCGAGATCATAGGCCACGCAGACCTTGATCGTCTTGAACCCGTCCAGCACGTCCAGCTTGGTCAGGGCGACACCATGCACACCGCCGACCTGCAGGGTCTGGCGGGTGATGACAGCATCGAACCAGCCACAGCGGCGCTTGCGGCCGGTGACCACGCCGAACTCATGGCCGCGTTCACCCAATTGCTGGCCGTCCTCGTCGAACAGCTCGGTCGGGAACGGACCTTCACCCACGCGGGTCATGTAGGCCTTGGCGATACCGAGCACATAGCCGACATCCTTGGGACCGACGCCCGTGCCGGCCGAGGCTTGGCCGGAGACGGTGTTGGACGAGGTCACGAAGGGATAGGTGCCGTGGTCGACGTCAAGCATCACACCTTGGGCGCCTTCAAACAAAACCCGCTTGTTCTGGTGCCGGATCTTCTCCAGTTCCTTCCACACGACGGCCG
>NZLV01000137.1 GCA_002694345.1 Maricaulis sp. | reverse complement strand
GGGCAGCCCCGCCTGGCCCAGCACCGCAAGCGCCGCTTCCACCGCCTCAAGCGGTGTGCGTCCTTCGGATGGAAGATTGGCGCCGAGCGCGATATAAATGGCCGCATCATTCATGTTCACACCGACATATTTCGAGGATTTTCAAAATGCCATTTTATCCGGATGAGCGTATCGGGCTCTTCATCGATGGAGCCAATCTTTTCTCGACCACCAAATCGCTCGATTTCGACATCGACTTCAAACGCCTTCTCGAGGAATTCCGCAAGCGCGGCAAGCTGATCCGCGCGAATTACTACACCGCCCTGCTGGAGCAGGAAGACTACAACCCGCTGCGCCCGCTGGTCGACTGGCTGGACTATAACGGCTTCTCGGTGATCACGAAGCCGGCCAAGGAATACACGGACGAAAACGGCCGTCGCCGCATCAAGGGCGATATGGATATCGAGCTGGCCGTCGACATGATCGAGGCTGCCACCTATCTCGACCACATCATCCTGTTCTCCGGCGATGGCGATTTCCGCCGCGCTGTGCAGGCCGCCCAGGGCCGCGGTGCCCGGGTCAGTGTGGTGTCCTCGCTGAAGACCAATCCGTCCATGATCTCCGATGATCTGCGACGGGTCGCCGACACTTTCATCGAGCTGGCCGACCTGGAAAGCATGATCGGCCGGTCCGGCGGGGCGAACTGATCCCGTTATGACCGCATCGACCGACTATCCGGCAGAGGCGCCGCTGGACTGCCCGCTCTGCCCGCGTCTTGTCGCCTTTCGCGAGGCAACGGCGCAGGATCATCCCGACTGGCACAATGCGCCGGTGGAAAGCTTCGGCCAGGCCGATGCCCGCCTTCTGGTGATCGGTCTGGCTCCCGGCCTGCGCGGGGCCAACCGCACGGGCCGACCCTTCACCGGCGACTGGGCCGGAGATTTGCTCTACGCGACCATGGGCAAGTTCGGCTTTACCCGCGGCACCTATGCCAGCCATGCCGGTGACGGGCTGGAACTGGTGGAGGCCATGATCACCAATGCGGTGCGTTGCGTGCCGCCGGAAAACAAGCCGGTCGGCGCAGAGGCCAATGCCTGCCGCCCCTTCCTGACCAGCCGGATCGCTGCCCTGCCCCGGCTCGAAGCCGTGCTGTGTCTCGGCAAGATTTCGCACGACAACACCCTGCGTGCGCTCGGCCACCGCCTGAAGGACGCCCAGTTTGCCCATGGGGCGCAGGCCGAGCTGGACGGCCCGAACGGCACGCTGCGCCTCTTCGACAGCTATCACTGCTCCCGCTACAACACGAATACCGGCCGGCTCACCGAAGCCATGTTCGACGGCGTATTCGCAGACATCCGCGCCTTTCTCGACCGCTAGACTTGACCCCGTCGGGCGTTAACCATGGCAGAAAACGTGGGGATCCCTTATCCCTTTCAGGACAAGCCGATGGCCTCGACGCCCTTCAAGACAAGGTTAATCGAGGTCAGTGCGCACTTGTTCACAACTGGCAGGTGAAGCCGGAGACGCAATCCGTGCCAAGCTGTTCCTGTCATCGATCAGGGCATCAAACATCGCGGTTGCCTGCGCAAACTTGTCGCGGCAGTCCGGATTGCAAAACCCGACGACATGGCCACGATACGCCACAAGGCTGTCGGCCCGGACGGGTTTTCCCGACCAGGGGCAGCTTGCATTTTTTGATACATGCCTCTCTAGTGCGCTCATCACGTATTAACCTTTGGGCAACGCAAACCCTTTGCTAGGGCAGGCTCCGGCTGGCATAAATGACATAATGTCGACTTTTTCTGCCAAATCTGTCGCCCCCACGCGGCATGTCGCTTTCCTGATTTTCGACGGGGCGAAACTGCTGGATGTGACCGGCCCCCTCCAGGTGTTCGCCGACGCCAATGAGGTGCTGGGCTGGCAGGCCTATACGACCACCCTCGCCTCGCTCTATGGCGGACCGGTGACCACGGATACGGGTGTTCTGCTGAATACGCGCCGCCTCGCCGGCGTGGGTCTGGATACGTCGGATACGCTGATCGTGTGCGGCGGCCAGGGTATTGATGCAGCCTGCCGCGATCTGCGTCTGGTCGCCTCGCTCCAGAAAGCCTCGGAGAAATGCGGCCGCCTGGCCTCGGTCTGCACCGGCGCCTTCCTGCTGGGCACGGCGGGCTTCCTGGATGGCCGAACAGCCGTGACCCATTGGAAGCAGTGCGACCGTCTCGCCGAGGCTTTCCCGAAGACCCGTGTCGATCCCGACCCGATCTTCATCGAGGATGATGGCGTGTGGACGGCCGCGGGCGTCACCGCGGGTATTGATCTGGCTCTGGCCATGGTCGAGGCCGATTTCGGCCGCGAGGTTGCCCTCGACCTGGCCCGCAGCCTGCTGGTCTACGTCAAGCGCCCCGGCGGCCAGTCGCAATTCTCCGAAGCCCTGAAACAGCAGACCCAGTCCACATCGGGCCGGTTTGATGCCCTGCACATGTGGATGCGCGAAAATCTGACGGCCAATCTGCGGGTCGATGCCCTGGCGGAACGCTGCGGCATGAGCCCGCGCAATTTCGCGCGCCTCTACACCGATGAGACCGGCAAGACCCCGGCCCGCGCTGTCGAGCACATGCGGGTGGAAGCGGCCCGGGCCATGCTGGAGAATCCGGCAGTGAGCATCAAGACCATCTCGGTGCGGACCGGGTTCGGCAATGATGAGCGGATGCGGCGCTCCTTCGCCCGCCAGCTCGGCATCACGCCGCAGGCCTATCGCGACCGGTTTGCCGTTGATGTCGCAGAGAGCCTGCGCGAAGACGAAACCGTCTAGCCGTAATTCTTCATCAGGCGGGACTTCTGCTTGTCCCAATCGCGCTTCTTGATGGTTTCGCGCTTGTCGATCGTCTTCTTGCCCTTGGCCAGACCGATCTGGATCTTCGCGAGCCCGCGGCCATTGAAATAGAGTTTCAGCGGAATGATCGTGCGGCCGTCGCGGGACACGGCCCCGGCCAGCCGCTCGATCTCCTTGCGCTTGAGCAGGAGTTTGCGGTGACGGCGCGGCTCGTGATTGAAGCGGTTCGCCGGCCCATAGGTGGGGATGTCCGCATTGATCAGCCAGATCTCGTCCCGCTCCGGCGAGACGTAGCTCTCGGCGATATTGGCGCGGCCTTCGCGCAGGGATTTCACTTCCGAACCCTGCAGCATCAGGCCGGCGTCAAAAACCTCCTCGATTTCGTAGTCGAAACGGGCGCGCTTGTTGAGGGCGACAGTCCCGGTTTCGGTCTTCGGCTTGCTCATGACGGTTACGCGCTTGCGCTCTCCAGCAGGCCCGCATGCACCATGGCATAGCGGACGGCCTTTTTGGACGCTTCGTCCGGCTCGGTCAGCGGCAGGCGAAGCTCGGTATTCATCACACCCAGAAGCGACATGGCATATTTCGTCGGTCCCGGGCTGGAAGAAGTGAACAGGGCGTGGTGCAGCGGCATCAGGCGGTCGTTCAGCGTTCGCGCCGTTTCCCAATCGCCGCGCAGCGTGGCTTCCTGGAATTGCGCGCACAGTTCGGGCGCGACATTCGAGGTCACGGAAATCGCCCCGACACCGCCGGTCGCGTTGAAGCCGAGCGCGGACGGGTCATCCCCGGACAGCTGGATGAAATCCGTATCGACCAGACGGCGATGGGCACTGACGCGGGCCATGTCGCCGGTGGCGTCCTTGATGCCGACCACGCGTTCCAGTGTCGCAATTCGGGCCACCGTGTCGGCCAACATGTCGACCACGGTCCGTCCCGGGACATTATAGGCCACGATCGGCAGATCGACCGCGTCATGGATGGCCTTGAAATGCTGGTAGAGGCCTTCCCCGTTCGGCTTGTTGTAATACGGGGCCACGACCAGTCCGGCATCGGCGCCGAGCGCCTTCGCCTTGGCATGGTTCTCGATCGCCACGGCCGTATTGTTCGAGCCGGTACCGGCGATCACGGGCACCCGCCCGGCCGCAGCCTCGATCACGATCTCGACGACCCGCATGTGTTCGTCGAAGGTCAGCGTGGCGTTTTCGCCCGTCGTGCCGCACGGAACCAGGCCATGCGTGCCCGCGGCGATCTGGCGCTCGGCCAGCGCGGCGACGGCAGCTTCGTCAACGGCCCCGTTCTTGAACGGAGTGACCAACGCAGTGATGGACCCTTTGAACATGTTTCAATCCCGGAAACGGCAAAATCAGCGCGCGACCATATCGGCGGCGGCGGACTCGGCCAAGCCTCATTGTCAAGTCTGGACAGTGGCCCCGGATTGGGACGAATATAAGAAGTCCACTCGATCAGAAAGTGTTCTGGCGTCCATGATCGCACGTTGTCTCAGCCTTCTGGCTCTGCTCGTTGTCGCCCAGCCTGCGCTTGCGCAGATTCCGACCCCGCGGCAGCGTCCCGAACCGGTGAATTTCTCGCAATACCTGACGGATGCGGACTTCCAGCGCTTCCGGCGCGGCCTTGATGCGGCCGATGATGAGGAATGGGAACGGGTTCGCGAAATCCGGCTTGAACTGACCGACACGTCCGCCCGAAACATCCTGCTCTGGCGCGTGGCACTGGGCGATCCGCGCGCGACCTTCCTGGAACTGGACATGGCGCTGAGCGAGCTGGACAACTGGCCGCGCGACAGCTTCATCCGTTCCGAAGCGGAATCCAAGATCAATGGAAGCGGCCTCACTGCCCCCTTCATCGTCAACTGGTTCGACGCCAATGGTGTCCAGACCGGACGCGGCCGGATCAGCTATGCCGAAGCGCTGATCGACGTCGGACGCATTGAGGAAGGCGAACAATTGCTGCGCGACACCTGGCGCGGCGAATTCCTGCCCCTCGCCGTCCAGCGCGACACCTATCAGGCGCATGAGGACTTCTTCACCCAAGAAGACCATATGGCCCGGATCGACTATCTGATCTGGTCCAACCAGCGGACCGCGGCCCGCCGGGTGCTGCCGCTCCTCTCCGGCACCAATCACGACCTGGCCGATGCGCGCCTGCGTCTGGCCGGCCGGCAGAGCGGCGTCGACCGTGCGGTCAACCGCATTCCGGCCTCCATGTCCAATGATCCCGGCCTGGTGTTCGAGCGCGCCCGCTGGCCCCGCCGCTCCGGCCTGCGCGACAGCGTCCTGCCGCTGCTGCTGCAATTGCCCGACGCCCATGGCGATGTGAACGCGCTGGAACTGATGTGGACCGAGCGCAAGCTGATGATCCTCGATCTGATCCGCGACCGGGATTTCAATACGGCCTACGAGCTGGCCAGC
>NZLV01000030.1 GCA_002694345.1 Maricaulis sp. | reverse complement strand
TGCCCTCCGAAGGCAGAGGTCAGAGGTTCGAATCCTCTTGGGTGCGCCATTTTCCTTCTTGTCGATGAAATGGTCTGCTTCGCCTGACGCGCTAGTCGTCCGGGCGGTGGGCGCAATAATCCGCATAGGCCTGGGCGAGGCCCTCCTTCAGGCTGATCCGCGGTGACCAGCCCAGCTCGGCCAGAACGGAAATATCGAGCTGACGGCGAGGCGCGCCATCGGGGTATTGCGTGTCAAACTTCAATTCCCCCGGCAGACCGACAACCTCCATGATGGTCCGGGCGAGATCGGCAATGCTCAGATCCAGCCCGCTGCCGACATTCACCGGCTCGCTCCCCGAATAGGTTTCCATGAGATGGCAAAGCGCATGGGCGCAGTCATCCACATGCAGGAAGTCCCGGCGGGCCTCACCGCTGCCCCACACGACCAGGTCCCGCTCTCCCCGGCGCAGGGCTTCATCGGCCTTGCGGATCAGGGCCGGGACCACATGCGAGTTTTCCAGATCATAGCGGTCGCCCGGGCCGTACAGATTGGTGGGCAGGGCGGCCATGAAGTCGGATTTGTGCTGGCGGCGATAATTCTCGCACAGCTTTATCCCCGTCAGCTTGGCCATGGAGTAGCCTTCATGGGTCAGTTCCAGCGGGCCGGTCATCAGACTGGCTTCGCGCAGGGGCTGGCTGGCCGATACGGGATAGACGGCGGAGGAGGCGACATAGAGGAGTTTGCGGACCCCGGCCTGACGGGCGGCTTCGATCACATTGACCGCGATCATGACATTGTCCCGCAGAAATTCGGCCGGTCGGGTCTTGTTGGCCAGGATGCCGCCAATCGTGCCGGCGGGCAGGAACACGATTTCCGGCTGCATCTTCCTGGCCCACAGGGCGGTGGCGTCCGGATTGCGCAGATCCAGCACGGCCCGGTCTGCGCCGATCAGGTCTGTGCACCCCCGGCGCTGCAACTCCCTGACCAGGGCCGAGCCCAGCATGCCCTTGTGGCCGGCAACCCAGATGCGCTTTCCAGCAAGCTCGACGGGGCCCTGTGTGATCATGACATTACCTTATGCGCCAATGCAGACTTGACCGATGGCTGAATCGAAATTGTGCCCTAGCTCGGCCGAGCGACTTGCCTCTGTGTGGGCGCGGACCAGTCTGAGGGTTGCCGATCACGCGGGCATACTTCGGTCGACCAAATGGCACACCAAATCTACTACGCTAATAACAAAACCTGAAGTCGTATTTTCTTGCACTCCTTCGGGCCCGGTGCAGGCCGGCGTCACCGGCCTCAGCATTCAGAATTACTCTTTCTTTGTCAGTAACACGAAATGATCCGGGCAGTTCCAAGGCGTCTCCGGATAATCTGTTGCGCTGAGCTGGTGTGCAATCTTTGCGAGTGTTTCGATGCGCAGCAAATCTGTCGAGATTCTCGGACCAAGTTGGGTTCCGCTTATCCCCGCTCGTTGGACTAAAAGTATGTTCACTACCGATTTTCATTGAGCGGGTGTTTCGGCTCAAAGCTTTGAAGGAGTTTAAAGATGTCAGGTAGTGGGAATTATGTTGGCGGGTTGTCCAGTCCTCCCGCGAGAGGATTTATAATTGCTCCGGATGATCAACAGGATTTGGCGCGTCCTATCCGTGGGCTCATGGTGGCTGTTCCTGGCGATGTGGCTCTTGTTACCGAGGCGGGGGACGAGATTATTCTGCCGGGCCTGCTGCCAGGAATCCAGTATGCAATTCGTGCCAAGCGCATCAGCGAAAGCGGGACCACCGCCGATGGACTGGTTGGTCTGGCATGATGCTGGCACTGGGCAAAGGGCAGTTTTGTTCGCGTCCGCAGTGGGTGGCGCCAGGGGCGAAGCTGGATTTGGACTTCGAACACGGTCGCTATTGGGACGGGCGGGAGCATCAACATGCGACCGCTGTTTCGGGCTGGTTGGCCGGCCCGCCTGAACTGGAAGGCGGGTTGGTATGCGACGGGGAAACGAATTGGGCTCTAGAGCCTTTGCCGGGTCTTGAGCAAACTGGATTGGATTTGGCTCTGCAGGTTGATCTTACAGAGCATTCCGGCGCTCTTGACGTGGGTTATCTTGCGATCCTGCATGCTGGCAGCCTTGCCAACCGCATGGCCATGTTGACGACGCGCAGCGGATTGACCTCGCGCATTACGTTAGACGGAACCGAGTTGTTTTCTCCCGATATCGCTCAGGCGCCAGGTGCGCGGTACCAAGCCTTTTTGAGTGTAAAAAACGAACTGCCTACCTTGTGCCGCCTTGACGCTGCCCCGGTGGGAGCGGGCGCTGTGTCTGTTGGAAGACTACATTCCTTAGGCATTGGTGGGTTTAAGAGCACGCTCCCATTGAAAGGGGTCGTTCATCGCGTGACTTTGTGGGCAGGGCTCACCGTCCCGACGGCACCTTGGCGTGTAGCTTAAGAAAGCTATTCCATACAAAAGACTGCCCGCGTCTCATCTTGAATTAGCATAGCTGTTATCAAAGATGGACCGCGCTCAGTGTTGATCTGAGAGAGCAGGGCTGGAGTGGTTCTCGAGGCGGCTACATTTGGGCTACCGGGCCCGATCAGGCGAGGCACCAGAGGCCGGTGCAGATTCCGAAGAAGACCTGCATCGCCAAATCAAGCAGGCCGGTGATGATCAGCAGCGGAAGCCCGACATAGAGCACGATCAGGGCCACGGCCATCAGGGTCGGCCGAGGTTCGGGAATGCGGTGGCCCATGACGCTTTCGGCCTTTTTGGCGAACATGTCAGGCCCTCTTCTTTCTGGCAGGTCTCGACTTCTGCGCCCGACATCCTTAACCCTTCGCGGGATGAAACTCGACCCTCAAATTCCCCGCTCAGTCTGGGATGCCGCCCTGGCGCAGAAGCCGGCCGCCTTGCAGCAAGACTGGTGCTATGGCGAGGCGCTCAAGGGAGTTGGGGCCGATGTCCGGCGTGTGGGCATCGTTGATGCGGGAACACTGATCGGCTTGGCACAATTCACCACCCGCAAGATTGCTGGCGTCGTTTCGCTGGCCGTCTGCACGCGTGGACCGGTCTGGCTGGAGCCGGTCAGCGAGAACCAGGCGAAAACAGCCTACGCCCTTTTCAAGTCCGCAATGGGCCTTTCTTGGCCCCGGGTAACGCTGGCTACGCCGGACGAAAGTCAGCCGCTGGGGGTCAAGGGGCGTAGGCGGGTGATGACCGGTTACTCGACTGTCCTGCTGGATCTGACGCAAACCCTGGATTCGCTGCGGGCCGGATTGGATGGCAAGTGGCGCAACCGGCTGAACACGGCGGAGAAGGCCGGTTTCAAGGTTCAGGAAAACTCCACAAAAACGGCGCAGTACCGCTGGCTTCTGGAGACTGAAGAAGGGCAGCGTGAGGCGCGGGGTTATCGCGCCACGCCTGCGACCCTCGTTCCTGCGTTTGCGGAGCTGAAGGCCGACCGGAACAGTCTGCTCATCCTGCGCGCCGACGAGGGCAAATCGAAGCTCGCAGCCATGTTGTTCCTCGTCCACGGTTGCGCTGCGACCTACCATATGGGCTGGTCGAGCGAGGCCGGGCGGCGGGCAGGTGCGCACAACCGGCTTCTTTGGGAGTCGTTGGCGCGTTTGAAGGAACGGGGTGTCCGGCAGCTGGATCTGGGCGGTGTCAACACGGTCTCGGGGGCGGGTATCGCCCGCTTCAAGCTGGGAACGGGCGGACGGCTCGTGACGCTGGGGGGGACATATTTCTGATGAGATCAGCCGACTTCAAACTGATGGTTTGCGCCGTCCTGTGTGCCCTCGCCCTGACCGCCTGTAGCGAAGAGCCGGATCTCGTCTTTGAAGCGCCGGTCGAAGATGCGGACATCGTGACGCTTTTCGGGCAGGTGGAGATTGTGAACCGGGCCGGTATTGCCCCGGATGTCGAGCCGCTTTTCTCGAACTACGGCTTTACATTCGAGGCTGCGATGGGCCTGTCGCGAGAAAGCCTTCTGGAACTGGATCAGCAGGTCGTGTTCGCAGACTTTCCCGCCGGAGGCGCGGTGCGCGAGTTCTCGGGGCCTTTGCTACGTGATGTGATTGCACTCGCCGATCCGGCGGCGGGCCCCGTGGTCGTGACCGCCCTGGATGGTTACCAGCGCACTCTGGATCGTGACCGGATCCGTCAACATGATGTGATTCTGGCGATCTCGCTCGACGGGGACGGACTGCCGATTGGTGGATTCGGGCCAGCCATGCTGGTCTGGCCGCGTCTGGATGACCCCGCGTTGAGCGGAATGCCAGATGATGACTGGATCTGGGGTGTCTTCGCCATCGAGATCATGGGGCAGCCCTGACCGCCGATTCCGGCGACTGGCCCGACAGGGTTCTGCTCGCAGAGCGGGCGATGTTGCCTCAGTTGCGGACGGTGAGGGTCGTTTCATGTGTATCAGAGGGCGCGGGGCCGCGGCCTTGGTTGACCGGTGGCGAGCCGACTATTGGTGCCTGATCCGGGGCCGGGGTCCTTGGCGCCGGTGAAACAGGTCGCTGAATTTCCAAGATGATTTGTCCTGTGGTGCCGGGTGTTCAGAGACGTGGCCGCGCCTTGGGGGGTCGCGGTCTTGGGGGGCGGAGCAGGCCGCCATGACACGGCAGCACTGTCACATTACGCACAAAATCCCTTTGCGCCCCGCTGGCCCCCGCCTAAGGTGCCGCCATCAGAAATGGGGTCAATGAGCTGTATTCTGACAAAGTGAAGCTGCGGTGGGGCCGCAGCGCATCTTGTCTGGCCAGAATGGGGCTCTTGTGCAGCTGCCAGCGCGATACTGGGGAAAAGTATGACGGCGAATTCCGCATCGATCGGAGAAGTGGTCTCCAATTTCATTGGAGAAGTGAATGGCTTCGTCTGGGGGCCACCCATGCTGGTGCTCCTGTTGGGAACCGGCCTTTATTTGACCATCGGCCTGCGCTTTATGCCGCTGCGCAAGATCGGCTTCGCCTTTGGCGAGCTGATGAAGGGGCGCAAGTCGGAAGGTGCGGGTGATGTCACACCCTTCCAGGCCCTGATGACGGCGCTGTCTTCCACCATCGGTACCGGCAATATCGCCGGCGTGGCCGTTGCGATCGCCATCGGCGGTCCGGGGGCGCTGTTCTGGATGTGGATGACGGCCCTGGTCGGCATGGCCACCAAGTTTTCCGAAGGCGTTCTGGCGGTGAAATACCGTGAGGTCGACGAACAGGGCCGCCGCGTAGGCGGGCCGATGTACTACATCAAGAACGGCATGGGTAAGCGCTGGGTCTGGCTCGGCGGCCTGTTCGCTTTCTTCGGCGTGATGGCTGGTCTGGGCACGGGTAATGCAATCCAGACGGCTGAAGTCGTCCGGACCGTTGGCGAGACCTACGGCGTTGAGTACTACATCACGGGTGGCGTGATCGCGCTTCTGGCTGGCCTGGTCATCCTGGGCGGGATCAAGCGGATCGCGAACGTGGCCGAGAAGGTCGTCCCGGCGATGGCGCTGTCCTACATCGCCCTCGGCCTGGTGGTTGTTGCCATCAACTATGCCGAGATCCCGAACGCCTTCTATCGGATTTTCTCGGCAGCCTTCGGTTTTGACGCGGCTGCGGGCGGGTTCACCGGCGCCATGCTCATGCTTGCCATGCAGCGCGGTGTTGCTCGCGGTATCTTCTCGAACGAAGCCGGTCAGGGTTCGGCCCCGATCGCACACGCCGCAGCCCAGAATGATGACCCGGTCGACCAGGGCATCATCGCCATGCTTGGCACGTTCATCGATACCATCATGGTCTGCACGATCACGGGTCTCGCGATCCTGACTTCGGGTGTCATTCCGGAAGAGTGCAATGCCTTCCTGATTGCACAGAGCGGTATCACGCCGGAAGTGTGCGACACGGGTGCCCGGATCACGACAGCGGCCTTTGCCGATGCCCTGCCCGGTTTCGGTGATCACTTCGTGACGATCTCGCTCGCTCTGTTTGCCTTCACCACAATCCTCGGCTGGTCCTATTACGGCGAGCGGTGCGCGGAATATCTCTTTGGCGTGAAAGTGATCCTGCCCTTCCGCCTGCTCTGGATTGCGATGATCCTCTGCGCCACCTTCCTGCTCTATGCGGGTGAGAATGTGACCGCGCTGATGAACACCTTCTGGCTGACGACGGATACGTTGACGGGTCTGATGGCGGCGCCGAACCTGATCGCGCTCGCGGTCTTGTCGCCGATCATCTTCAAGGCCACGAAGGAATACTTCGACAAGCTGGAAGCCAAATCCGGTGATGCCAAGGGTGAGCAGGCCGAATAAGTCCTGCCATCGTCCAGGAGATGAGGCCCCGCCTTTTGGTGGGGCCTTTTCTTTTTCAGCTCTCGTCAGCGTTCGGGCGGGATCGGGTCAGCCGCCCGGCCAGGGCGATCAGGATAAGTCCTGCCAGTATGCCGAGGGCGTCGGCCACAAGATCGGCCATCGAAGCATGGCGACCCAAATCCATGTTGGCCTGGGCGAGTTCGATGCCAAGCCCGTAGCCCAGAAGAATTACTCCCCCCAGCCAGCGCGGCATGGCTGGAAAGCTCATGGCTATCAGAATCGTCAGCGAGACAAAGGCCGCCATATGTTCGATCTTGTCGGTTCCCAGCCAGCGTGTGGTGACGGAACTGGCCGGCTGCAGGGCCAGATCCGTGATCACGATGAGGGCGATCACAAGCAGTAGACGAGCCCCCCAGCGCAGTGCCATGTCTGGACGTGCGGCGCGGGTGTTTCTAATTTCCCCTGTCACTTTTCGGGACGGACCTGTCATGACTTCCTTGCTCAGCGATATCGACCTTCTTGCCCAGCCACGTACGGACTGGACGCGCGAACAAGCCGGGGACATTTACCGTGCCCCGTTCAATGATCTCATGTTCGCTGCGCAGTCCGTGCACAGAAAGGGCCATTCGGCCAATCACGTGCAAACCAGCCAACTCCTGTCAATCAAGACCGGGGGATGTGCCGAGGATTGCGGGTATTGCAATCAGTCCGCCCATTTCGACACCGGCCTGGAAGCCTCCAAACTGATGCCGCTGGATGATGTCATGTCGGCGGCGCGCAAGGCCAAGGATGGTGGGGCGACGCGTTTCTGCATGGGCGCTGCCTGGCGCGAGCTCAAGCCGCGCGATGAAGAAAAGATCTGCGACATGATCACGGGCGTGAAATCGCTCGGCATGGAAACCTGCGTGACGCTTGGAATGCTCTCCGACGGACAGGCGGAACGTCTGCGGTCCGCGGGTCTCGATTATTACAATCACAATCTGGACACCGCGCCTGAAGACTATGGCCGTGTGATTTCCACCCGGACCTATCAGGACCGTCTGGATACGCTGGCTCGCGTCCGTGGGGCCGGGATCCACGTCTGCACGGGCGGTATC
>NZLV01000136.1 GCA_002694345.1 Maricaulis sp. | reverse complement strand
TCGCCGGTGGGCCAGCGCTGGGTCACCGTCTTGATCTTGGTGAAGAAGCGGATCCCGTCCGTGCCGTACTGGTTGGTGTCGGTGAAGGCCGAACGCTTCCAGCCGCCGAAGGAATGATAGGCCACCGGGACCGGGATCGGCACATTGATGCCGACCATGCCGACCTGGACCTTCTTGGCAAATTCGCGGGCCGCCAGGCCGTTGCGGGTGAAGATCGCCACGCCATTGCCATACTGGTGTTCGGACGGCAGATGAGCGGCCTCGTCGAGGCTGTCCGCGCGCACGACCTGCAGGACCGGACCGAAAATCTCTTCCTGGTAGGAGGTCATGGACGGTTTCACGTGGTCGAACAGGCTCGGCCCGATGAAATACCCGCCTTCATGACCTTGCAGCTGGAAGCCGCGGCCATCGAGCAGAAGTTCGGCGCCTTCATCGACACCTTTCTGGATCCAGTTCTCGATCGACGCCTTGTGGGCGGCCGAGACCACCGGGCCGTAATGGGCGCCGGCATCCGTGGAGATGCCCACATTCAGCTTGGCCGCCTCTTCCTTCATGCAGGCGACGAACTCGTCCGCCGTATCCTTGCCGACCGGGACTGCCACCGGCAGCGCCATGCAGCGCTCGCCGGCCGATCCATAGGCCGCGCCGAGGAAGTCGTTGACGACCTGGTCCATGTCCGCGTCCGGCATGATGATGCCGTGGTTCTTGGCGCCACCCATGGCCTGGAACCGCTTGCCCTGCTGGGCGCAGGTCTGGGCGATGTAGTGGGCGATATTGGAGGAGCCGACAAAGGAAACGGCCTTGATATCGTCATTGTGCAGGAGGGCATCCACCGCGGTCTTGTCGCCATGCACGACCTGCAGCACGCCTTCCGGAAGGCCGGCCTCGATCATCAGCTCAGCCAGGCGAACCGGAACGGACGGGTCTTTTTCCGACGGCTTCAGGATCATCGCATTGCCGGTGGCCAGCGCCATGCCCATGAACCACATCGGGATCATGGCCGGGAAGTTGAACGGCGAGATGCCCGCGACCACGCCCAGCGGCTGGCGCATGGAATAGACATCAATGCCCGGACCGGCGCTCTCGGTGTACTCGCCCTTCATGAGGTGCGGCACGCCGCAGGCGAACTCGATAACTTCCAGACCGCGGATCAGATCGCCCTTGGCGTCGGCGATGACCTTGCCATGCTCGGAGGAGAGAAGATGAGCCAGCTCATCCATCTCGGCCTCGACGAGATTTTTGTAGGTCATCAGGATCCGGGCCCGGCGCTGCGGGTTCATCGCAGCCCATTCGGCCTGGGCGGTCTTGGCCGTCTCGACAGCCCGCGCCACTTCTTCATCGGTCGCGAACTGGACGCGAGCCTGAACCTCACCCGTATTCGGGTTGAACACGTCGCCAAAGCGGCCGGACGTGCCGGGCTGGGCCTTGCCGTCGATGAAATGATGGATGTCACGCGTCATGTCTTGTCACTCCCGGTGGAAATCTTGGAACGGTCTTGCGCCGAATGCCTCGCGGCTGACTTAGTATGTGCAGGGCGGCGTGTCGAGGCGCGTCAGACGGGGTGCGCAGACACCCGGCAGGATCGGGCCCGATTTTCCCGGAAAACTTGCGACGGATTGTCAGTTTCGGTGCGTTGAACCGGGGTCGTCCGCACCAGCACCCGAGGAGTTTTGTCCGGATGCTTCGCCTGAAAACCCTGGCCCCGTTTGTTCTCATTCCGCTCATCGCCTGCGCGTCTCATCCCAGAGAAGCGGGAATGGGGAATGGCCCTCGCAGTCCGGGACCGGGAGGCGGTGCGGGCGGCGGTTTCGCCGCCGCGGCCAGCCTGGTCGATGCCGGACGCTATGGTGAAGCCCTTCCCGCACTGCGGTGTCACGCAGCGCGGGGAGACGGGTTCGAGATTGCCCAGTATCTGGCTGGATACAGCGCGCTCAGACAGGCCGAAGCCCCGGACACGCCGGAAATCCTGCGCCATGAATTGCGGGTGGAGGGGCTGGACCGGCTGACCCGGGCAGCAGAGGCCGGCTGGCCGGCCGCCCAGGCCGAGCTGACCGAAGCCCTCGCCGCAATCGGCTCGGAACCCTCGCTGGAAGAGGCGGGATATTGGGCCGAAGTCTACCGCCATAACCGCCGCGAACAGGTCTACGGGCTCGACCGTCTGGATGATCGTGTGGAAGCACAGATCGCGGCACAGCTGGATGACGAAACCGAACGGGCCCTGGCGGAACGCGCAGCAAGCTTCACCCTCATCCCGATGACGCGCGAAACCGCGACACCGGAATGCCAGCCCTATCTGCGGGAGAACCGCCAGGCCGGCGGCCCCGGTGGCGGACCGGGCGGCGGACGGGGTGGTCCTCCGGGAGGTGGACGCGGCGGACCGGGTGGTCCCGGCGGCGGGGGTGGAATGCCGGGCGGCTAGGAAGCCTGCATCAGCGCGTCGGCTTGAGCCTCGGCTTCTTCATCCGTGCCGACCAGTTCGGGACGCAGATGACAGCAGTCCTCCAGAAGGAAACGGGCCAGCCGGCGCGTGCCTTCCGCATTCAGCGAATAGAGCATGAAACGCGAGCGTCGCTCGGCCTTGATCAGGCCGGCCCGCTCCAGCGTTTGCAGATGACCCGTCATGGTCGAGGGCGGGATATCGAACCCCTGGGCCAGCTCACCCGCAGAGGCCCGTTCCGGCGCCTGGTCGCAAAGTTTGCGGAACAGGGCGAGGCGAACGGGATGCGACAGGGCGGCAAATCCGGAAACGGCGTCTCTAGCACTCATGCAAAACGGCCTAAACCGCCTGCATGACTACTGCTTGCCGTTTCGGTGAAAGTTTTGCGACATCCAGAGCTTACCGGAGGGACCCGCTGCGCCTAGCCGGTGGTGCGCAGACGGTCCTGCGGCTTGGCCGGGAAGAGGCGGTTCATCAGGCCGGCAAACGGCCCCCGGCGCACGCCCCGCGGACGACGGCCCGGACGGCTGACCTTGGTCAGGGACTCCATCGTCCGGCCAACCTGGACCGGTTCCACCTTGCGGAAGACGGCCGCATCGCCGCAGGCGCGTTCCTGCAGCACCCAGGCCGGATCCATCATCAGCGCATCGGCCAGCCGGGCCGAGGAGCCGTGGTCCGCCCCCACCAGGACCAGAAGGCCGTTCTCGCGCATGGCCGCGGCCACATGACGCCAATTGCCGGCCATCACCGGAAAGCCAACGTCCGGACCAATAATGGTGAGATCGATCGGCTGGGCGGTGTCTTCCTTGCGCAGGGCCGGGCCACCGCGCAGGGCGTCGGTCGGAATATGGCGACGGTCACAATCGGCTTGCAGGGCCTCGATGGCAGCGATCGGGGCGATGATCTCGTGACGGGCACCGCGCTGCAGGCAGACCGATCCCAGATCACTGGCGCCGATCTGGACCGTTCGCATGCCCGACTGGACGACGAGCGCAATATAGTCCGCCGTGAACTCGTCCTGACGGCGCAGGCGGCGTTGGGCAATCTTGCGGATGCGGCCGGAAGTCTGGGTCGTCGTGGCGGTCATGGCGTGTCCCGTTCGTGAACAAGGTGTTAATCCCTGTCCGACACGTCGCAATCGCCGGGCCAATTCATAAAGGATCCGGTAACCATAAGGCCTTCAACGGCGTTTTCGGATTGCGCAAAAGCCTGTTTCCGCGTTTCCCTGACGCCATGAATACCCAACCGGATCCGGTGCCCGCAGTCCCGGCCCATATCGTCGATACCCTGATCGAGGAACGCGCCCCGAAACTGATCGGCACGCCCCTCTGGCCGCTGATCCGCGCCATTGGTTATCCGATGCTGGGCTATCGCCGGGCCGTTGCCATGGCCGACGCAATCGCACCGCTCAGCGGTACCGAATGCCTGGACTGGGCCTCGGATTATCTTCACCTGACCAAAACGGTGACAGGTCTGGAGAATATCCCGCAGACCGGCGCCTGTGTGGTGGTGGCCAATCACCCCGGCGGCATTGCTGACGGGATCGCTGTCTGGGATGCGATCAAGGCACGCCGGCCGGACATGATCTATTTTGCCAATGCCGATGCGCTGCGCGTCTGTCCCGGTCTGGAGGAACGCGTCATCCCGGTGGAGTGGCGCGATCACCAGCGCTCCCGCAATCACAGCCGCGATCTGCTGCGCCGGGCCATGACCGCCTTCAAGGAAGAGCGCTGTCTGGTCATCTTCCCCTCCGGCCGCATGTCGGAATGGAGCTGGAAAGACTGGCAATTGCGCGAAAAGCCCTGGCACCCGACCGCGATCAGCCTGGCGCGCAAGGCCGGTGCGCCGATCATTCCCCTGGCCGTGCGCCAGCGCATGCCCTTGCTCTACTACGCCCTCGCCCAGGTGAATGAGGAGCTCAAGGACATGACCATTTTCCACGGGCTGATGGGCAAGGCCGGCGCCGGCTATGAACTGGACTTCGGCCGCGCCCTGACCATGGGCAAGGATGATGGCACGGACGCCCAGGTGACCGAGATGTTCCGCAATATGTGCGAAACCCGCGCCTGGGGGCGCTAGGCCGATGGGCGCGCGCACCCCTCCGTCGAGCCTGTCGCTCGCAGCCCTGCGTGCCTTTGCCCAGATCGTCGAAACGGGCAGTGTCACCCGCGCCGCCGAAGCGCTCGGCATCAGCCAGGGCGCGGTCAGCCAGCACCTCAAGACGATCGAAACCCACGCCCAGCGCAAACTCTTTGTCCGGGTCGGTCAGCGACTGAAGCTGAATGAGGACGGTGAACTCGTCTATCTGGACGTCCGTGACGCGCTCGAACTGCTGGCCTCCGCCGAGCGACGCCTGTCTCCGGCGTCGGAGCAGACCATCATTCTGGGCATCCAGTATTCCTTCGGTTTTCACACGATTGCGCCTTTGGTCACCGAGATCCGGCAGGCTTTTCCCGACCTCGACCTGTCGCTGGAAATGCTGTCCGAGGAACCCGGACCGCATAATCGGCACATCGATCTCTATCTTTCGAGTTGGACGCCCGGCGGCGATTTCCATGCCATCCGCACCCTGCCAACCCATTGGCGGCCCTATGCCCATCCGGATCTGGCTCTGCCGGCTGACTGGCAGGACAGCGATACGCCGCTGATCTCGTTCGAGAACGGGATGGATTGGCGCAATTGGGGCCTGACGGCCGACTTGCCTGCCAAACGCATGATCGAAACGGACAGCGCCGGATTGGCGGCGGAACTGGCGATCCAGAAAGCGGGTATCGCGATCTGCGCCGATCTGATGGTCGCAACAGCGATACGGGACGGCGCCTTGCGCCCGTTGAGTGACCGCTCGGCCCTGCTGGAATGGGGGCAGGTCAGCTTCGCGCTCAACCACCACACCCCCAATCGCAGCCAGGCCGAAGCCCTGGCCGACTGGATGTCGGCCCGGCTGGAACATCTGGCTCGCAGTGAGCTGAAGCGCTGTCAGACCGGCTAATCATTTCATCAGCAGAACTAATGATGACCCGCATTTAGTTAGTGCGGCTTGCGATCACTGCGGCAATAAACAGGCCTCGGATCCACAAGAGCCCCCTCATGACACCTGCCCTGACCTTTGCCGCCATCGCAGCCCTGAACCTGTCCGCAGCCACGCCCGACGAAGCCGTCATCGAACTGGCGGATGCCTGGGTGGAAGGCTTTGCCTCGACCGACCCGCTGGAAGCGCGCCTTTGGGGCGTGGACACACCGGCGAACCGGCTGATCGGCGCCGGAAGCCTTCAATCCCATGACCAGTGGAACCGTCTGCAGGGCGATATCCTCACCCGGCTGGAAGCCCATGATCCTGACCAGCTGGGCCCCGGGGCTCGCTCGGTCTACGTCAATCTGAGGCACCGGCTGGAGGTCCATGAGGCTCTCCAATCCTGCCATCGCGAACTGTGGCCGCTCAATCACGTCGCTGGCTGGCAACTCAACCTGATCAACTCCATCGGCCTCGCCGCGGAAGCCGCGGGCCCGCAATTGGGCCCGGAGCTGATCGGGAATTGGGGCGAACAGATCAGTGCCTATATCGATGCCAGCGAGGCCAGACTTCTCGCCGGTCTGGCTCAGGGCTATTCCACGCCGCGCGAGATCGCGGACATCGTGGCCGGCCAGTTCGACAGCCTGGCCGCCGAAGGCAGCGATCTGTGGACCCTGGCAGACCCGGCACCGGCAGACATCGCCACGGCCTGGCGCACGACCATGGCTGACACGATTGCGCCGCGTCTGGCCGCCCATGCAGGCTTCATCCGGACGCAGTACAGCCCGTCCGCCCGAACCGCCCTGTCAATTGCCGCCCTGCCGGAGGGCGATGCCTGCTATGCCGCCTCCCTGTTTCAGCAGACGGGTATCCGGTTCCGGCCCGACACCGTCCGCGATCTGGGTCACCGGATGCAGGATGACGCCCGCACCCGCATGATGGCTGCCGCCCGGCCGATCTGGGGCGAGCTGACGGAACAGGACATCCGGGACCGACTGGCCGGGCTCGATACGGGACCGGCCATGACGGAGGAGGCCAGCCTGACCCGGATCGAAGCGGACACGCAGCGACTGATCGCGGCATCTCAACCCCTCTTTCCGCTCCTGCCGGGGCAGAGCGTGCGGGTGGAGCTCTATCCGCCGGAACAGCGCGCCTATATGGCGGCAAGCTATCGTCCGGACCTCGCCAATGGCTTGTCCGGCATCTATTCGATCAATCCGCTGGAGCCGCGCCTGCAACATGCCCGCTCCAGCGAGCAGGTCACGGCCCACGAAACGGCGCCCGGCCATCACACCCAGAGCATGGTGGCGGCCCATTACTCAGGACAGGGCGACGCGGCCCCGCACCCGATCCTGACCATTGGAATGAATAATGCCTTCGTGGAGGGCTGGGCCCACTACGCAGAGATCCTGGCTGCAGAGGAAGGCCTGCTGGAGCATGCGGAAACCGAAGCGGTTTTCTGGAGCGAATTCGGCGCCACCCTGCCCCTGGCGATCGACTTCAATACGGGGGCCCTTTCCGAGGCCGAGACGGCACAGCAAGTGCTGGCGCGCCGCGGCACGCCTGATGCCGATCCTGCGCAAGCCGACACCGTGCTCCACTGGCTTGCCATGATGCCGGGACAGATTGTCAGCTATGAGGTCGGAGCCGATTTTTTCTACCGCCAGCGCGACCGCGCGCGCGACGCGCTGGGCCATGATTTCGACTACCCGACCTTCCACCGTCTGGTTCTGGAAGAGGGCTCGGTCCCTCTCTGGCGGGTCGAGGACAAGATTGATGCCTGGATCGCGACCCGCGACTGAGGACGGGGCAAGCGCTAATCGCCCAGATGCTCGAAGCGATTGATCACCGCGTAGTTCGATCCTTCCGACACCGCGTAGACGATATCCGGCCAGCCGTCCGCATTCAGGTCGCCGACGCTGAGATTATAGGTGCTGACCGGATCAGCCGCGATGTCGACAGGTTCGAACCCCGTATCGCGATTGAGATAGACCCGGTTTTCGACGCCGGAATTGGCGATGGCAATGTCGAGCCGGCCATCCCGGTCAAAATCACCGGTATCGATTCCAAAGACCACATCGGCGTCCGACCCGAAGCGGACCGGTTCTCCAAACCCGCCTGATCCGTCATTGGGGAAGAGCAGGCTGGGTGCCTCCATCCCGCCGGCCAGAAGGTCGGGAGAGCCATCGCCGGTCACATCAGCCACGGCAACCGCCCGGATTTCCATCTCCAGCTCGCCGCCGAGAAGAACCGGGCCGGAAAATCCGCCGCCCGGCTGCCCCCGGTAAATCGGCAGTCCCTGCCCGCCCCGATTGGAAAAAACGAGATCCTGCAACCCGTCCCCGTCCAGATCGGCGATCGCGACCTGGATGGTCTGGAACGCACCGGGCAGCTCCACCGCCGCCTCGAACGTGCCATCGCCCCGGTTCAGGAAATAATTGTTCGCCTCGCCCCGCTGGACGAGGACCAGGTCAGGATCGCCATCCCCGTCAAAATCCCCGGCCGCAATGCTTCGGGCCTGGGCAATCGGACCGAGATCCCCGGCTTCGTCGAAATTGCCCGCGCCATCATTGAACAGGAGGAGGACGGGCAGAAGGTCGCGCGCAATCGCCGCGTCGAGATCGCCATCCCCATCCAGATCCGCCAGAGCCGCTTCATAGCCCGTGCCGCGATCCGGTCCGGCATCGCGGGCCGAACGGAAGAAGCCGAGACCATTGTTGAAATACACCTCGTCCTGCTGGACCCAGTGACGGCCATTGACGGCGAAACCGTCCAGATCACCATCGCCATCCAGATCACCCAGATTGACCGAGGCTGTCAGCGCATCTTCCGCACCGAAGGCATTATAGGGGTGGACCCAGAACTCCCCTTGGGACCAGGCCGGCCCTGCGAGACCGGCCGCCAGGCCCAGACTCAGAACGAATTGACGCATATCGCTCCCCGTGAATTTTCGCCGAAGACTAACTCCTGTGCGGGTCACCAAACAGGGGCCAGCCGGGCCGGGTCCAATGAAAACCGCTGCAAATCGGATCAGCGGACCTGATTTTGCGATGAAGGACGGCGTCCGAAGCTAGAATTCAGCCCAGAAGCGATCGGCGATATTCGCCGCGATGTTCGCGATCACCAGAAAAATGCCGACGCCCCAGCGCAACGGATTGACGGGACGGGTGCGATAATTGACCGGACCGTCCCACGACACTTCACCATTGCGGGTCAGGTTCATGAAAGCCACGATCCCGGCCACAAAGCTCACCAGCGGGATGCCCGCGCCCAGACCGACGATATAGGACTGCAGGGACCGGCTGTAGCTGGCGCCAAAACCGAGCTTGCCGCCATCCTCACCCAGAACCCGGATCCCCATCAGGGCTTTGCCGGGTGTGGTGCCGAAAGCGCTGATGATACTGGCCTCCACGAGAGGAAACAGGAACAGGGCCAGCGCCCAGGCGACCACGCCCCAAAAGATCGCGGTGGTCTGGCCGGTGCCTGCAATCCAGTCGAGCAGGACCTCATTCCCGCTCGAGACGGCAACCGCGCCGAGCACGGCGCCAACCATGAACATGATCGCCAGATAAGGAATGGAAAACAGGAGCATGTCGCTCATCTTGGCGCAGTAACGCGCAAAGCTGCGGACATTGCCCTTTTCGGACGTGTCGTCCGGATCCGGCGCCGCCGGTGACGACGTCAAACCATCCTGCGTGTCAGCCATGAAAAATCCCCCGAGCCATGACCCGGGGGATTTAAGGTTGATTTCGAAGCGATGGGAAGCCTAGCCGTCGCGCTCGGCCATCATCTGCTTGATCTCGCCGATCGCCTCGGCCGGGTTGAGCCCCTTCGGGCAGACCTGGGCGCAGTTCATGATGGTGTGGCAGCGATAGAGTTTGAACGGATCATTGAGATCGTCCAGACGCTCGCCCTTGGCTTCGTCGCGGCTGTCGGCCAGCCAGCGATAGGCCTGCAAAAGCGCCGCCGGGCCCATGTATTTGTCGCCATTCCACCAATAGGACGGGCAGGCCGTGGAACAGGAGGCGCACATGATGCACTCGTAAAGACCATCGAGCTTTTCACGGTCTTCCGGGCTCTGCTTCCACTCCTTCTCCGGCGCCGGCGTATCGGTCTTCAGATACGGTTTCACGGCAGCGTGCTGGGCGTAGAACTGGGTCAGGTCGGGGATCAGGTCCTTGACCACCGGCTGGTGCGGTAGCGGGGAGATCGTGATCGTGCCCTTGTACTCGTCAATGCCGGAGGTACAGGCGATCGTGTTGCGACCGCCGATATTCATCGAGCAAGACCCGCACACGCCTTCGCGGCAGGACCGGCGGAAGGCGAGCGAGGCGTCGACATTGTTCTTGATCCACAACAGGGCATCGAGAACCATCGGGCCGCAATCGTCCAGATCAACCTTGTAGGTATCCCAGGTCGGGCCGTTGCCGCTTTCCGGATCATAGCGATAGATGCGGAAAGACCGGGTGTTCTTGGCCCCTTCGGGCGCCGCGTGGGTCTTGCCCTTGGTGGGCTGGGAACCGCGGGGAAGTGTCAGCTGAACCATAAAAGGGTCCTCACTCAGTTCACGGCGCGCTTGTCGCGCGGGATCATCAATTTCAGTCCAGACCAGACCTCATCCACGGCGCAGACCTTCACATCGACCAAGTCGATGGGCAGGGCGACATCGCGGATCACGTCCTCGGTCATGTCGGTTTCCACCTTGGATGCCTTCTTGGGCCAGGAGACCCAGATCATGCCGGCCGGCTGGATGGCCGAACGCAGGCGCGGCAGGTCGGTTTCGAACTCCGACCGGACCTTGGTGAAATAGTGCACATAGTCGAGCGCATCGCCGGCCTCGGCCGAGGATTTCTCCTCGGCAAACAGGGCCGCAGAGCGCAGATCATCATGCTCGGCCGGAAGACCGAGAAACGCCACCTTCAGCCCGTCCTTGAGACCGAGCTTCTTTGGCAGGGGCGTCCCCGAATATCCGGCCGTGGCCGCCATGATCAGTACACCCGGGCCTTCGGCTCGATATACGCGATGTCGTTGGACATCGTGTAGGTGTGCACAGGACGGTAGTCGATCTTCACATTGCCGTCGGCATCGCACCAGGCGAGGGTGTGTTTCATCCACTCATCGTCATTGCGATCCGGGAAGTCTTCGCGGGCATGGGCGCCGCGGCTTTCTTCACGGTTGGACGCACCATTCACGGTCACGGCGGCCTGGGCGAGGAGGTTGTCCAGCTCCAGGGTTTCCATGAGGTCGGTGTTCCAGATCATGGTGCGGTCGGTGACGCCGATATCCGGCATGCCGGAATAGACGCCCTTGATCGCCTCGACGCCTTCCTTGAGGACGTCGCCGGTGCGGAAGACGGCGCAGTTGTTCTGCATGGCCTTCTGCATTTCCAGGCGGATCTTGGCCGTCGGCGTGCCGCCGGAGGCATTGCGGTACTTGTCCAGACGATCCAGCGTGTTCTGGCCGTCAGCAGCCGTGAGCTCTTTCTGGGTAGCACCGGCTTTCACCGTTTCGCCGACGCGCAGGCCGGCGGCGCGGCCGAACACGACGAGGTCGATCAGCGAGTTGGAGCCGAGACGGTTGGCGCCGTGGACCGACACGCAGGCGGCTTCGCCCACGGCCATCAGGCCCGGCACGACCGCATCGGGATCATCGCCCACCTTGGTCAGGACTTCGCCGTGGAAGTTGGTCGGGATGCCGCCCATATTGT
>NZLV01000135.1 GCA_002694345.1 Maricaulis sp. | reverse complement strand
TAGCCGCCCATCTGCATGGACTGGCCCGGCATCAGGAAGGCACTCGCCTCCTGTTTCCAGGCGCTGACGCCGGTAATGGCGAACACGGTCACGGCCAGGCCGAAATGCGCCACGATCATGCCCCAGATGCCCAGCGGCAGATTGCGGGCCCGGGCCATACTGGCAGCAAAGGGTTGGTCGAAGAGTTTGATGCGCTGGGCGAGATCGATCAGCACGCCGATCGCGATCCAAGCCGCCAGGCCGGTACCCAGCGCGCCGGCAATGCGGGTACGGTCCGCGATCCAGAAGGCCAGCAAGGCTGCCGCAAGGGCCGCCATGGCTGCCGGTGTCAGAAGACGCAGGATCCGGCCCAGCTTGCCCCGTTTCCAGGCCAGCTTGCCGGAGATCGGTACCAGGATGAACAATACCCCCATCAGCGGATTGAAGGTGGCATTGTAGAAGGGCGCGCCTACCGTGATCGTCTCGTCCGACACCGTGGTGACGAAGAGCGGATAGAAGGTCCCGAAGAAGACCAGGAAACAGGCCGCACCGATGAAGAGATTATTGACCAGGAGCGTGCTTTCCCGGCTCACGATGGAGAACACACCGGTCGGCCGCAAATGTCCGGCCCGCAGCGCGAACAGGGCCAGCGATCCGCCGATCACAGCGACCAGAATGGCGAGGATGAAGACGCCCCGCGTCGGATCGACCGCAAAGGCGTGCACCGAGGTGATCACGCCGGAGCGGACCAGAAAAGTGCCCGCCAGCGACAGCGAAAAGGTCAGAAGCGCCAACAGGATGCTCCACGCCTTGAGCGTATCGCGCTTCTCCATCACCCGCAGGGAATGGATGAAGGCGGTCCCGGCCAGCCACGGCATGAGCGAGGCATTCTCGACCGGGTCCCAGGCCCACCAGCCACCCCAGCCGAGCTCGTAATAGGCCCAGCTCGCGCCCAGGGCGATGCCGATGGTGAGGAAGGTCCAGGCCGCCAAGGCCCAGGGCCGCACGATCCGGGCCCAGCGCGCATCCACCCGTCCTTCGATCAGGGCAGCCACTGCGAAGGCGAAGGTGATCGAGAAGCCGACATAGCCCGCATAGAGCATGGGCGGATGCGAGGCGAGACCCGGGTCCTGGAGGAGCGGGTTGAGGTCCTGGCCATTCTCAGGCGCCGGAAACAGGCGCGAGAACGGATTTGACGTGAACACCAGGAAGGCCGTGAAAGCGGCGGTGATCAGGGACTGGATGGCGAAGGTCAGCGAAATCAGCCGCGCCTCTACCGGCTTGGCCACCATGGCCAGTGCGGCGGTATAGGCCGTCAGGATCACGGCCCAGAGCAGCATGGAGCCTTCATGATTCCCCCACACACCGGTCAGCTTGTAGATCAGCGGTTTGTCGGTGTGGGAGTTTTCCGCCACGACCAGGGCACTGAAGTCCGACACGGCGAACAATAGGGTCAGGCAGGCAAAGGCTGCAACCAGCAAGACGAACTGGGCCAGCGCGCCGGCGCGTGCATAGCTGTGAATCACGGGATCACCCAGTTTCAATCCGACCAGCGTAAGGACGGACTGGATGAGCGCGATGGCGAAGGCCAGGATGAGGGCGAATTGCCCGATTTCAGCAATCATGCCGGGGGACTTCTTACGGGACGAGCCTCAGGTCAAGGCACAGGGTGTCGCAGGGCCTCATCGCTCCCGTCCCCCGAGCCAGAGAATGATCAGGGCCGGAATCCAGGGGACCAGGCGCTCAAACGGGTCGCCAGGCGCATGAGCCCACTGGATCAGGATCATGGATCCCTCAGGATCGAGCGGCAGACTGCCAAGGAAATTGAACAGGACGGTCAGACCAAAGCCGACACACATCGCCGTGCCCACGGCCCAGCCTTTCGGCTCGAAACCCAGAACCCGCATGGCGATGATCGGCCCGAAGGCTGCGCCGATGGCAGACCAGGCAAACAGGACACGAGCGAAAATCGTCGAGGGCACGCTCAGCGTCATCCACACGGCGATGGCTGCGATGGACACCATCACTACGCGCGAGACCAAGACTTCCTGGCCCTTGAAGCGCTTGGAAACGCCCAGATCATGGGCAACGGCCGCCGAGGCGGAGAGCAGGATCGAATCCACCGTCGACATCACCGCCGAAAGCACCGCCGCAATGACCAGGCCTGCGAGGATGGGCGGGAAGAGTGTGTTGGACAGGGTGTAGAACAGGGTTTCGCCATTGGCGCTGCCCCCAACCAGAGCCCGCCCGGCCAGGGCCAGCACCGTCATCCCGGTGAACACCATCACGGCCCAGACAATGGCGATGGTGAAACCGCGCATGCGGGCCCCTTCATCCTTCACCGCCATCAGACGCGCGGTCAGCTGGGGCTGGCCCATCGCATTCACGCCGACGCCCCAGACACCCAGAACGAAACCGATCAGGACAAAACCGCCATGCCCACCGGTGATGTCGAGATAGCCTTGCGGAGCCGATTGGCTGAGCGCTTCGGCAATCCCGCTGAACCCGCCCGCTGCAAGGAAAGCCGCCACAGGCAGGATGATCGCCACCAGCGCCATCAGGGCGCCCTGCAGCATGTCGGTGACGCTGACCGCCCAGAACCCGCCGAGCACGGCATAGATCAGCACGACGGCCGCCCCGATCAGCACACTTTCCGTCAAACCCAGCCCGAACTGGGTCTCGAAGGCGGCCGCCGCGGCGCCGAACTGGGCCGCGATATAGAAGATGAAACAGAACAGGATGAAGGCCGATGCGATCGCGGCGATGATGCGACGCGATCGGGGCCCCAGCCCCGCAATGATGAAGTCGGTCGGCGTGACATGGCCCTGGGTATGCGTCTCCGAGCGCAGCCGCTTGCCGAAGAAGAGCCAGACCGCGACATAGCCGCCCCAGATCCCCGGCACCATCCAAAGCGCGGACAGTCCGTTGGCGTAGACGAAGCCGGAAAAGCCCAGCAATACCCAGGCCGATGAGGTGGACGCGGCGTAGGACAGGCCCGCCACCCAGGCGCCCAGCCCCTGGCTGGCCAACAGGAAATCCCCTTCGGTACGGTTGCGGGACGACGCCCAGATCCCGACCCCGATCAGGACGAGTTTGTAGGCCACCAGCGTGACCAGAACGATCCAGTTATCCCCGCTCATCAAGCCCTCCCCGGCCCGTTCGCGTGAAACGCAGCTGGTGCGTTTCCTGCCCAGTGCGGGAGGTTTAAGCTGGTTCGCGATCAATCACCAAACGCCAAGCCAGCCATGTCGACCGAAGATGTTTTCCTGATCCGCCATGAGGGTGACCGCGCCACGCTCATCCTCAACCGGCCCGACAAGCGCAATGCGATGACCGAGGCGATGTGGGCCGGCCTGCCCGGTCTTCTCGACACGCTCGCCGAACGCTGCCGGGTTCTGGTCGTGCGCGGGGCCGGTGACCATTTCGCGTCCGGCGCCGACATTTCCGAGTTCGACGCCATCTACGAGACGCAGCAGCGCGGCGAAGCCAATTCAGCCAGCATTGCGGCGGCCCTGGAAGCCCTGGCGCGTTTCCCCCACCCCACGATTGCCGCCATTCGCGGCGCCTGTGTCGGTGGCGGATGCGGCATTGCCCTGGCCTGTGACCTGCGCTTTGCCGACACCTCGTCGCGTCTCGCCATAACGCCGGCCAAGATGGGCCTGCTCTATCCCTTTGGTGACACCAAGCGGCTGGTCGAGGCCGTTGGCCCGTCCATGGCCAAGGACATGCTGTTCTCAGCCCGCGTCCTGGATGCCACGGAAGCCCTCGATTGCGGCCTCATCGACCGGCTGCATGAGCCGGATGCTCTCGATGACGAGATTGAGGCCTATTGCAGCCGTCTGCTGGACATGTCCCCACGCTCGGCCACATACACCAAGGCCATGATTGGCCGGATTCTGGACGGCCAGGATCACGATGATGACGAGACCCGCGCCTGGTTCGCGAACGCGTTTTCCAGTGCCGATTTCAAGGAAGGCTACAAGGCCTTTCTGGAGAAGCGAAAACCGGACTTTTCAGGAAGAAAAGCCGACCATTGAGGGGAAGAGACCAAGCGATGAGCGACAAGCCCGCACTCAAGGCCAAGGACAAGCCCGACCTGTCCGATTTCAAATGGGACGATCCGTTCTATCTGGATGACCAGCTGACCGAGGAAGAACGCCTGGTGCGCGACACGGCTCATGCCTATGCCCAGGAAAATCTCCAGACCCGTGTCATCGAAGCCTTCCGCGAGGAAAAGACCGATCCGGAGATCTTCCGCGAAATGGGCGAGAACGGTCTGCTCGGCTGCACTCTGCCGGAAGAATACGGCGGCGCTGGCCTGGGCTATGTGGCCTACGGCCTGGTCGCGCGCGAAGTCGAACGGGTCGACAGCGGCTATCGCTCCATGATGTCGGTCCAGTCCTCTCTCGTCATGTATCCGATCTATGCCTATGGCTCGGAAGAGCAGCGCCAGAAATACCTGCCCAAACTGGCCTCGGGCGAATGGATCGGCTGCTTCGGCCTGACCGAGCCGGATGCCGGTTCCGACCCGGCCGGCATGAAGACCCGCGCCGAGAAGACCGCGACCGGCTACAAGCTGACCGGTTCGAAAATGTGGATCTCCAACTCCCCGATCGCGGATGTCTTCGTGGTCTGGGCCAAGTCGGACGCCCATGAGGGCAAAATCCGCGGCTTTGTGCTGGAAAAGGGCATGACGGGCCTCTCGGCCCCGAAGATCGGCGGCAAGCTTTCCCTGCGCGCCTCGATCACCGGCGAGATCGTGATGGACGGGGTCGAGGTGGGTGAGGACGCGCTCCTGCCGCACGTGTCCGGCCTGAAAGGTCCGTTCGGCTGTCTCAACCGGGCCCGCTACGGCATTGCTTGGGGTGCGATGGGCGCGGCGGAATTCTGCTGGCACGC
>NZLV01000134.1 GCA_002694345.1 Maricaulis sp. | reverse complement strand
GCATGCCCGGCGGAGGGGGTGGGGGCGAGGTTTATCCGGCAGCACCGGGATTCACCCCTTCCACCGCTTCGCGGTCCCCCTTCCCCATCAAGGGGAAGGATGATTTCCTCGTTTCACAACCGCCTTAACCGCGGCGCACCCTTCGCGCCCAGCATCAGCGCACTCAGTGCCCAGACCAGGGCATCGACCCGGTCCGGACTGCCACCCGGCGCGTCCGGCGCGCCAAAGGCACACATCTGGTCTTCCAGCGCCGCAAAGCCCCCGGCATGCCTCACCCGGCCTGCCGCATAGAGCGCCGCCACCGGTTCCGCCCGCGTGTGCTTGCCCCGGCTGGCCCGCACCAATGTCACCGGCAGGCCGGCATCGGCCGCCTTGAGCACCGAACGCACCATTTCCCCGCCCTGATTGGCCTCGGCGATCACCGCATCGGCCTCGTACTGCTCGAACCCGTTCGCCACCCGCGCCGCCCAGTCCGCCGGCAAGGCCGGTCCGAAGGACAGATCCGCCAGCACATAGCCACGCCGCTGCATGCCTTCGCCACAGGCGCCGGCCACGACAATCCCGCACTCATCCGAACGCGGCCCGCCCGTCGCCGGCGGGTCCACCGCCACCACGATCCGGTCCAGCTCCGGCACGTTTTCGCAACGCGCGCTCTCCACCTGGGTCCGCGTCCACAGCGCGCCCGGCGGATCATCGATCAACAGGCCCTCAATCTCCTGCCGCCCCAGCGTCGACCCGCCATAGGCGGCCTGCATCGCCGCCAGGAAGCCCGGCGCCAGATTGTCCGCATTGGCCTCGGTCGGCTGGTGCGTGGTCACCACGCCCTTCGCCTTCACCAGCGCTTTGAGCGCCGGGATCGGCCGCGGCGTCGTGCTCAGCATCAGGCGCGGCTGATCGCCCAGCCGCAGCCCCATGCGCAACATGTCCAGCGTTGCCTGCGGCTTCGCCCACGCCGCAAACTCATCTCCCCAGGCGCTCTCGAATTGCGGCCCGCGCAACCCGTCCGGATCCTCCGCCGAGAAGGCATAGGCCACCGCCCCGCACGCCCAGACCAGCCGTTTGCGCGTCGCCTCATAGCGCGGCCGCTCCCCCGCCGGCCCCACCGCCATCAGCCCGGACGGCCCCTCGATCATCACCTCACGCACATCATTGAAAGTCGGCCCGACCAGCGCGATGCGCCGCACCCCGGCCGCCACCTGCAAGCGCACCCACTCCGCGCCTGCGCGGGTCTTCCCGGCCCCACGCCCCCCCAGAAACAGCCAGATCAGCCAGTCCGTGTCAGTCGGGGCAAATTGGGCGTCCGCCGTTTCCAGCAGGAAGTCAGCCCTGGCCTCTCTCAGCTGTTCCCGACTGAAGTGCTCGCAGCTCGTCCACAAATCCAAAGCGAACGGCCTGACGCTCGATCCTGTCGCGGATTTCAGCTCTGAGTCTGGCTTCTTCTTCGGCTGCACTCTCACCCTCCTGCACGTCCCCGGACGGAGCCGGCAGCGCCTTGATCTCATTGCTGTCCACGAGCGCCTCCTGTTTGCGTCTCACCTTGTCGAGCCATTCCAGCTTCGCGAACGCCTCATCCACCTCGTCCATCCGGCCGAGGAGAATGAGCCCCTGCACGCCCTGGCAGAGCTTGTTCACCTCCTCGGCAAACAGCCGCGCCACCGGCAAGTTTGGAAATGCCTTCAACCGATTGCGGACCGAGGGCACTTCCATGCCGCGATGCTCCGCTATGTCCTTGTCGCTCCATCCCGCTTGGGAGAGGAACCACCAGGGCAGCCATTCGCCATCCGAGGGCCGCCTCTTTCGCTCTTGTCCGACCATGCCCAAATCTACCGCCCCGCAGAGACGGTCGGATTTCTTGTGGCGGGTTTGCGGGAAGGGATTGGAGGAATTGGGGAAGTTTTTCGCAGAAGACTGGGTAGCAACGCTTTTATCCCCCCATCTCCCCATTTTTCCCGGACAAAGCCCGGCTCAGACGGGCGCAGTTCCGGGACCGACCGGCCATTTTTTCAAGCGATGAGATGAAAGCCGATCCCGGAACGCACTGACGCGCGTCCGGGAGAAATGGGCGTGCCATTAAAGGGAAAGCCCCCTCATCCGCCCCGTTGGGGCACCTTCTCCCGCGAGGGGAGAAGGAGGACATGGAGCTCTTCGGGAAGCTCCCTCTCCCCTTGCGGGAGAGGGTGGCGCGCAGCGCCGGGTGAGGGGTTGGCCGCGTCAGCGGCCAAACAGAAGACCTAAGCCTCCTCCAGCACCCCCATCTCCTTGTCATCCCGGCCGAATGGCCTGCGAAGGCAGGCCGCAGAGCCGGGACCCATAATCCCGGAACCAGCCCGAAAGCAGGCACTAGCCGCCGATCACACGCCGCACGATCTCGATACAAACCTCTTCGCGAAGCCCCAGCCCTTCCCTCACATCATCCAGCAGCTCAGACATTTGCGGGTTCAGCCCGCCATGTGTCACGAGCGATGAAACGAGGATCTGATTCAGGAAAAAGGCTTCAGACCGCACCTGCCCAGCCTTCATCAGCGCATCACGGGTGTTGAACAAGGGAACAAGCTTGGCCATGCGATCAGGCTCTGACACCGAGCCTGTCAGGCAGGCCTTGGCGGTTTCAAGTGCCTGTAGCTCCGCTTCTGAAAAGCGATCCTGCACAAGTTCCGCCATCGCAACAGAAACGGCTCGCGCCGCGAGATTGTCAGCGTCCAGCCGACCATCACTGAGTTCACTGTCAAACCAGTCGAGAAAAGGCTGCCTGGCGGAAACCAAAAACCTAAGCCTCCTCCAGCACCCGCACTTCACGCATCGGCCGCGCCGTCACCGCGATGCGGGGGCGGTCGCCTTCGACCTTGGTCACGAGCAGGCGCTCCACCTGGCTGTCATCATGGAAGACGACGCCGGTCAGCGCGTCGAGCACCGCCTTGGCGACATTGTCGACATCGTGGGTGGGGCTGTCCGGGGTTCGCTGGATCTCGATGGAGACTTCATACGGGCCCCATTTCGGGCGCGCGCGCTTGAACTCCAGACGGAAGAATTCCCCGATCAGGGATTTGAACCGACGCGTCTGCGTGGTCACTGCGTCAACGCGCAAATTGAGTTCGTCGCCAGACATCAGAGCCTGAACCTTCCCGCGTCCTGTCCAGTTTTGCGCCTGCCCCCCTTTGGCCCGGGATTTCCCCGACGGGCCGCGGCGAAGCGCATCGCCTGCTTGATCCATCATGTCCGAGTGCTACACGTTCGACTCGATCTTTACCATCTACCCCCCGCACGCAGCGGGCTGCAAGGAGCCTCCCCTGATGAGCGAGATGCGCACCGAGACCGACAGCTTCGGACCGCTTGAAGTACCCGCCGACAAACTCTTCGGCGCCCAGACCGCCCGCTCGCTGATCAATTTCCCGATCGGCACGGAAACCATGCCCAAACCGCTGATCCGCGCCCTGGGCATCGTCAAGCGCTCCGCCGCCCTCGCCAACAAGCGCCTGGACAATATGGAAGCGGAATATGCCGACGCCATCGCCGCCGCCGCGCTGGAGGTTGCCGAAGGCAAGCTGGACGACCATTTCCCGCTCTCCGTCTGGCAGACCGGCTCGGGCACGCAGTCCAACATGAACACGAATGAAGTCGTCTCCAACCGGGCCATCCAGATGCTCGGCGGCGTGGTCGGCTCCAAGGATCCGATCCACCCGAACGACCATGTGAACCGGTCCCAGTCGTCCAATGACACCTTCCCGACGGCCATGCATATCGCCGCCGCCGAGGAGATCTCGCACAGCCTGATCCCCGCCCTGCAGACCCTGCACAATGCCCTCAACGACAAGTCGCAGGCCTTCAAGGACATCATCAAGATCGGCCGCACCCACACCCAGGACGCCACGCCGCTGACGCTGGGCCAGGAATTCTCCGGCTATGTCACCATGGTCAAGAATGCGATCCGCCGCATCGAAGCCACCCTGCCCGCGCTCTGCGAGCTGGCCCAGGGCGGCACCGCCGTCGGCACCGGTCTGAACACCAAGAAGGGTTTCGCTGAAGCCTTCGCCGAGGAAGTCGCCGGCTTCACCAAGCTGCCCTTCGTCACCGCCCCGAACAAGTTCGAGGCCCTGGCCACCAAGGACGCCCTGGTGGAAGCCCATGGCGCGCTCAACTCGGCCGCCGTCTCCCTGTTCAAGATCGCCAATGACATCCGCCTGCTGGGCTCCGGCCCGCGCTCGGGTCTGGGCGAGCTGGCCCTGCCGGAAAACGAGCCGGGCTCCTCGATCATGCCGGGCAAGGTGAACCCGACCCAGTGCGAAGCCATGACCATGGTCTGCTCGCAGGTGATGGGCAATAACACCACGGTGAGCTTCGCCGGCTCCCAGGGCCATTTCGAGCTCAATGTCTACAAGCCGGTCATCATCTACAATGTCCTGCAGTCGATCCGTCTCCTGGCCGACAGCGCCAACACCTTCACCGAGAAGTGTGTCGTCGGCATCGAGGCCCGCGAGGACAATATCCGCCAGCTGATGGAACGCTCCCTCATGCTGGTCACCGCGCTCAACTCGACGATCGGCTATGACAACGCCACCATCGTCGCCAAGACCGCCCACAAGAACGGCACCACGCTGCGCGAAGAGGCCGTCAAACTCGGCTTTGTCACCGAGGAACAATTCGACGCCATCGTCCGCCCGGAAAACATGCTGGGCCCGAAGGACTAGGGTTCTCCAACCCTCATCAGACAAAAGGCGCGCCGGAAACTCCAGCGCGCCTTTTTTTGTGTCTGCACTTCAGGGGATTCATATCCCCCGGATGGATTGAAGCACTACAGCATTTTCCCCGGACGAAGGTCCGGGGCCTACCCAGGGCTTTCCCAAGCGCTGAGTCTCCCGCAGGTCCCGGACAGCGCTGCGCGCTTCCGGGAAAAATGGAGAGCGGGCGCTACTCAACCCCCTCCATCCCCAACACTGCCTCCAGCGCCGGGTCGCGTCCGGCGGCATAGGCTTCGAACGTCAGCGGTGCGGACACATCAAGGTCCAGGTCGTCCACCAGGATCGGGAAGATGTGCAAACTGCCCCCGGCACAGCGGAACAGGCCTTCACAGCCATTCTGCAGATCGTAGAAGCCGGTCGAGTAACGCGCCCGGAAGCCGGAATTGGGCAGGGTGTAGGCCCAGCCCTCGGCCCAGAATTGCAGACGATCCCCGATCGGCTCACCGACCAGAAGCGTGCGCTCCGGCGCCACCTCCACCGTGGAGGCCAGATTGACGATCGCGGCCGAGAACGTATTGCCCGAGACGAGGTGATAGACGCGACCCTCCGTCAGAGCCGGCAGGGCCGACATGAGATCATGGGTCATCGTCAGATCGCCGCCGCCGGAAAAGCGCTGATCGACCAGGATGGCGTGCGGCGGATCGGCCGCCAGCTCAGCCTCGATCCGGGCCGCGAAATCGCGCAGGCTTTCCCCGCTGTCATCATCGAAATTCGTGCGCAGGCTGAGATAGGCGATGCGGCCCTCCGCGATCCGCTCCATCCAATAGCCCCGCTCCGGGTGCTGCAGGTAGAGCGGCGCCCCCGCCGGCTGCATGACCTGCCAGTCCGCCGTCATCACCCAGGGCTGGGGCAGGTCACCGGGGAAGGCGCGCGGCGCGTCGGGATCCGCCGCGTCTGCCGTCAGCGCGATCTGGAAGGGTTCGCCCCCGGCCAGGGTCAGATCGAGCAGGACCGGGCCTTCCGCCGGACCGGCCCCGACCGCGGCCAGGAAGTCCGGCGCATCCATCAATCCGGGCAGGAGCGTGGCGGCAAAGGCGTCATTCCCGCCCAGCGTATCGCGGAAACGGGCCATCAGCTCTCCCGCCGGTACGCCATTGATCGCCTCCACCCGCGCACCCAGCAAATCCGCCTGCCCGGTGCGCGCCCGCAGGATGCGCAGCTCGCCGGCCATGTCGGCAAAGCGCACCGGCAGCCGGTCAAAACGGGCCACCATCCGCGTCGTCGACGTGTTGGAATGGCCATTGTCGATCTCTGCCTGCGCCCGGGCCAGACCCAGCAGGAATTCCGCATCCGTCAGGCTCTCCGCCTGTTCGCGCAGCGTGGCCACGCGGGCATCAAAGCGCGCCCGCATCGCGTCGGTCATCGAGCGCTCATTGCGGCGCACATGCTGGAAATGCTGCAGGTCCTGGAGCCGCGCTTCAGCCAATGTCTCCGGCTCGCCCTGGAAGAGCGGCGGCACGGGTATCGGGTGGAAGGCGAGGATGGTGGCGATGATCAGCAGGATGTTCCGGCCGAACCAGCCCGCCACGGCCACAGCCGCCAGCCAGACATACCAGGGGATCACCCGGAAGGGCGTCCCCAGAACGCGAAAGACCGGACGCAGCATGTACTTCTCCCCTGCCCGCTGGCGGTTTAGGGTGAAGATGCCCGGTCAGCCCGCTTTGGATGCGCCGGCCCTGTCATTACGGACCCCGCATGACCAGCAAGCCGATCAATCTGCGCCAGTACCGCAAGCGCAAACAGCGCGAGGACAAGGCGAGAACCGCCGAGGCCAATCGCATCGCCCATGGCACACCCAAGGTCATCAGTGACCTGGCGAAAGCCCGACAGGAATTGGCAAAAAAGCAGATCGAGGCGCATCGCCGCGCGGACACGCCACCGTCAGAGGACGGGGATGATCAATAGGGCGAATTGAGCGGCGGCACCCGGCCGTGACGGCGGCGGTATTCGCTGACCAGACGGGCCGCTTCCTCGGCATCGGACCAGCTCTCCATCCACATCATGGCACCGGGACGGTCCGGCGTGCCGGAATAATCCGTCCGGCATTCGCGCTGGAACATGCGGCGCACGGACCGCGCCGGCCCGATCTTCAGCACGCTGGAAATATCCATGGAACTGCGCAGCAGGACATAGACCCCGGGCGTGTCCGGAGCCTCGTCAGCCCACTTGATCTGAAGGGGCAGCGGTCTATGCCAGCGGCGCATCAACATCCTGTTTCTTCAGTCTCGTAACAGTACTGTGCGGCAATTCATTCAAACGCGCGACACTTTCCTGCACCCCGGGTATCCGTGAAATTAACATTGCTGTGAAGAGGCTTAGCCCACACTCATGGCCAAAATCCGGCTGATCTCGGTCTGGCTGCGTCCCGTCTCCTCGCGCCAGTGCGTGATGGCCGCCTGCACTCGGGCCAGCGCCGTTTTCGAACTGGGCGTCTTGTCAACAATCCCCGCCCGGATCAGCGCCGCCGCGACATCCTTGGACAGGATCCAGGCATCCCAGCCCCCAAAGCGCAGCACATACTGACCGGTCATCCCGGCCAGCCGCGATCCGCGTTTCTTGAACACCTCCAGCAGTCCGGCCTGGTCACTGGCCGGCCATTGAGACAGGAAACGTCCGAACCCGTCATATTCCGTCGAAATCTCGCTGACAAATCCGGCATTGGCGATGGTCGCCATGATCTTCTGGCCATTGCGGACGATGCGCTCATCCCGCAGCAGGCGTTCCACATCCTCGTCCGAATAGAAGGAAACCCGCGCCGGTTCGAACCCGTCAAACGCCGCCTCGAACCCGTCCCACTTCGCTTCGATCACCTTCCAGACAAAGCCTGCCTGAAAGACCGACCGCGTCATCAGGGACAGCCAGCGATCATCCGGCATTGCCGCCAGCTCCGCCGCGGTCCGGGGCGGGGCATGCGCCGCCAGGCGCGCGTCCAGGTCCGGATGATGGGTCCGGGCTGCCGCCTCGATCTCGGTGAAGGATATCATGGCCGCTCTCCCCGCGTCCGTCCTGCCCACACCGATAGGTCGGTCACCCCGCCTGATGCAAGCCCTGACTTGCCAGCGCCGCTGCGACCGGTTCAAGTGCCGTCATGCCGCTGGTCAAACGCTCCCTCTCCCTCGCCGGTCACCGCACCAGCGTCTCCCTGGAACCGGAATTCTGGGCCGAGATCGACCGTGCCGCGACCGAGGCCGGTGACAGCCTGGCCGGTCTGGTCGGCGCCATCGACATCCAGCGCGGCGACGAGCCGCTGGCCTCGTCCCTGCGCGTTTTCGTGCTGAAAAGACTGCAGGACCCGCCAGCCGGCTAGAACGGGCTAGTGATGCCCCATACGGGCGATATAGGCGTCCACACTGGGCAGATCCGCGTCAAACCAGATCGGGTCCAGCGCGCAATCCCAGCCCCGCGACAAGCGGTCCGCCACATCCCGCGCCACGGCATTGGCATCGCCCAGACTGCTGGCATCCACAAACGCCACGACACAGGCCGTCTCCGCCGTTTCAGGCCGCAAGGCTGTCACCATCAGCGTCTGGTAGGCTTGGGTCTCGCCGCCCGTCATTTCACTGGGCGTGTCGTGATAATAGCGATGGATGGTTGCAAAGGGTTGCCCGACGATCTCGCGCCATTCAATCACCGTGTGAAACGCCCCGAACAGGGCGCGGCTGGGCGGCGAGAGCGGTTGCGAGCTCAGTCCGCGGCCACTCTGATAGGTCACGGATGCCCCATGATCGGAGGCCTGAAGAATGATCTGCCAGGGCCCCGGCGCCCCGCACCGGATTTCCACCACCGGATCGTCCGGCAACGCCCGTTCGGAACAAGTGTCATCAATACGCGAATAGACTGTCGTCACCGGTTGCGCCATGGCCGGCCAAACCGCGACCAGGCTCAACCCCAGAACTGCCAGACCGGCCCTTGCCCACACAATCATGCGCCCCTCCACATACCGTCTCCCCAGAGTTCGCGGCACATTAACCCTGAACCGGACCGGCGCAAGGGCGGGCCGACAAATCCCCGCCACGCTTGACCGCGCCCGCTTTTGGCAGTGAAACCAATCCTGTGAGCGACTCAAAGCAACAGACGGGATGGCTGGATCGCCTCGTTGAAGCCATCAAGGGCGGACGGGGGCCGGCGCTTTGGGCGCTGGGCATCCTGATCGGCGTGGTCGCCGGCTATGCCACGCTGGGCCTGCGCCTGGGCATTTCCTTTGTCGAACAGACCGCCTTCGGCGTGACCGAGATCCATCTCGCCTCCGCCGCCGCCCACCTGCCGGCCTGGCGCGTCATCCTGATCCCCTTCGCCACGGGCGCCCTGGTCGCTTTCCTGCTCTGGCTGGGTCACCGGCTGAACCTGACACCCGACACGCGCAGCCAGGGTGTGGCCGATGTCATCGAGGCCCGCGCCGTCAAGGCTGGCCGTATCGACCTCAAATCCGGTCTCTATTCCGCGATCATTTCCGCCATCTCCCTGGGCGGCGGCGCCAGCACCGGCCGGGAAGGTCCGGCGGTGCATCTGGGCGCATCCCTGGCCTCCGCGATCGGCGGATGGCTCGACATGCCGGCGCGGGGCAGCCGCGTCCTGCTCGCCTGCGGGGCTGCTGCCGCCGTCTCGGCCAGTTTCAACGCGCCCGTCGCCGGTGCGCTCTTCGCCTTCGAGGTCATTCTCGGCCACTACGCCCTGCGCTCCATCGCCCCGGTGGCCTCCGCCTCGATCATCGGCGCGCTGATCGTGCGCCACCATCTCGGCCAGGACCCGGTCTTCGGCCTGCCGGAAATGGCCGCCGCCTCCTTCTGGGATTTCCCCGCCGCCGCCTTCCTGGGCGTCGCCGCCGCCGGCCTCGCCATCCTCTTCAACCGCGGCGCCATCTTCCTGCCGGCCCGCATTGCCCAGGCTTGCGAGCGGATCGGCATTCCGCTGTGGATCCTGCCCCTGCCGGGCGGCCTGCTGATCGGGCTGATGGCCTTGATCGCACCGGAAATTCTGGGCGTTGGCTATGAGGCGACCTCCAACGCCCTGCGCACCGAATACGGGCTCGCCCTGCTCCTCCTCCTGATCGGGATGAAGACGCTGGCCACCGTGGTCACGCTTGGCTTCCGTTTCGGCGGCGGCGTGTTCTCTCCTTCCCTCTATCTGGGAGCCATGCTCGGCTCCGCCTTCGGCCTGATCGCCGGCCTCCTGCTCGGCGACCAGACGGCCGGACCGGGCTTCTTCGCGGTGATCGGCATGGGCGCGGTTTCCGGGGCCGTTCTGGGCGCTCCGCTCTCCACCACGCTGATCGTGTTCGAGCTGACCTCCAGCTATGAAGCCTCGGTCGCAGTCCTGCTCTCCGTCTCCCTCGCCACCGTGCTGGCCCAGTCCGCCTTGGGCGGATCGCTCTTCCAGCTTCAGGTCCAGCGCAAGGGCTATGACGTGTCCGGCGGCTCCGGCCGCCTCATCCTTCAGACCATCCGCACCCGGGACGTCATGGTTCCGCTGGATGATTGGGGACGTTCGGAAATCTCCGACAGCACGGTCGTCTTCGAGGATGACACGCTGGGCCGGACGCTGGGCGTGCTCGACGCCGAACAGGTCGACAGCGCGGCCGTCCGCGGCCGCTGT
>NZLV01000133.1 GCA_002694345.1 Maricaulis sp. | reverse complement strand
TGGCGCGTGGTGGCGGAGACGGACAGGATCACATCGGGATTCTGGCTCAGCAGGCGCTTGGACAGCGTCGTCTTGCCGGCACCGGACGGGCTGGACAGGGCCAGCAGGACACCGCGGCGGCGTCCACGAAAAATCGGTCCGGAATGGCCGTCACTCGACATTCTGTACCTGCTCCCTGAACTGGTCGATCGAGTTCTTGAGATCAAGACCGATCTGGGTGAGTGAAGAATCGGAGGACTTCGAGCATAGAGTGTTCGCTTCGCGATTAAACTCCTGGCACAGGAAGTCCAGTTTGCGGCCCACAGGCGAGCCGCCCGAAAGCAGGTCCCGCGCCGACCCGATATGGGCCTTGAGCCGGTCGAGCTCCTCGCGGATGTCCATTTTCACGGCCAGGGCCGCCGCTTCCTGGGCCAGTCGCTCTTCCGGCAAATCCCCCTGGATCACTTCAGCGAACTTGGCCCGGAACCGGTCCCGGATACTCTCGATGCGCACGGCGGAACAGGCGGCGGCCTCGGCCGTCAGGCGCTCGATCTCGTCGATATGACCGGCCAGCACCGGGGTCAGGGCTGCGCCCTCTTCACGGCGCGCGGTTTCCAGCGCGGCCAGTGTGGCCTCCAGCCCGTCCAGGATGGCCTGGTCGAGCGCCTCGTCCGGTGCGGAGATCTCTTCACTGCCCAGCACGCCGGGGATCTGCAGCAGATCGCCGAAACTGGGACGGGATACGCTGCCCGCCTCGATATAAGGCTGGCTGGCCTTGAGCAGCGCGGCCAGCTTGTCCTGGTCGATGGTGACGGCAGAGGCTCCACCGTCCCGTTTCAGGGAGAGCGAGGCCTGGATATTGCCGCGGTTGAAACGGGCCTTGGCGCGTTCGCGGGATTTGATGTCGAGCCGGTCGAAGCCGGTGGGCAGGCGGAAGCGCGGCTCCAGCCCCTTGCCATTGACGCTGCGCGCTTCCCAGGCCCAGCGCCACTCGCCATGCGTGCCTTCAAGGCGGGCAAAGCCGGTCATGCCGGACAGGACCGCCATTACCGGCCACCCCCGGCGCGGCGCTGACGCTCGATCCGGCGCCATTGCGCGACATTGCGCTGATGCTGGGCATAGGTGTCTGCGAAGACGTGACCGCCGGTGCCGTCCGCGACGAAGAAGAGCGCCGAAGTCTCGGCCGGGTTCAGCACTGCAGCCAGGGATTCCCGGCCCGGATTGGCGATCGGCGTCGGCGGCAGTCGCGGGATCTGGTACGTGTTCCAGGCATTGTTTTCATTATCGATTTCCGACCGGCGCAGGCCACGGCCCAGCGGTTCACCCTGACTGATGCCGTAGATGATGGTCGGGTCGCTTTCCAGGCGCATGCCGCGGCGCAGGCGGTTGATGAAGACCGCTGCCACTTCCGGGCGTTCAGAGGCCACACCGGTCTCCTTCTCTACGACCGAGGCCAGGATGATGGCTTCCTCGCGGGTTTCGATCGGCAGGTTGGGCGCGCGGTTCGGCCACAACTCGTCGAGCAGTTCGCGCTGGTCGCGAGCCATGCGGTCCAGGAGGTCCTGGCGGGATGTGCCGCGGGTGACGTGATAGGTCTCCGGCAGGAGCGTGCCTTCGGCCGGAACTTCAGCGATCTCGCCGGTCAGTACGTCAGAGTCGTTCAGCACGGCCACGATCATGGCGCTGGTCAGGCCTTCGGCGAAGGTGACGGAATGCTGGATGGTCTGGCCGGAGCGCAGAAGCTCGTAGACCTGCGCCATGGAGGCGCCGGCCGGGATGCTGTACTCGCCAGCGCGCAGGGAACGGTCCCCCTGGTCCAGCGTCACCGCGGCACGGAAGATGCGCTGGTCGGTGATGACGCCTTCGGTTTCAAGCTGGGCGGCAATGCGGATCAGGCCGGCCCCGCGCGGCAGCATGACGATTGTTTCCTCGACGGTCGGGCCAGGCGCGGCGAACTGCGCTTCCAGCCATTTATAGCCGCCATAGAGCGCCCCCAGGGCACCGAGGGCGAGCACGGCCAGGACCATCACCGATATCAGAAGGAATTTCGCCAGCCCGCCGGATTTGGGCTTGGACGTCTCCGCCTCACTCATACTGGGAATCCCCGATCAACAGCTATTCAGCCGCGACAAATACCACGGAGGCATTCGTCCCGCCGAATCCAAACGAGTTCGACAGGGCCGCTTTCACCGGCTTTTTCACAGCCGTCTTGGGCGCCAGATTGATGCGGGTCTCAACAGACGGATTGTCCAGGTTGAGCGTCGGCGGGCAGACGCCGTCGCGGATCGCCAGGATCGAGAATATCCCCTCGATCGCACCGGCAGCGCCCAGAAGGTGACCCACAGCGGATTTGGTGGAGGACATGACCAGCCCGTCGGCCTGATCGCCGAACAGGCGTTCCACGGCGCGCAGCTCGATCTCGTCACCCAGAGGGGTCGAGGTGCCGTGCGCGTTCACGTAATCGATATCGCCCGGCTCCAGCCCGGCATCCTTGAGTGCGGCGGACATGGAGCGGAAGCCGCCATCGCCATCTTCGGCCGGGGCCGTGATGTGATAGGCGTCGCCCGACAGGCCATACCCCTTCACTTCGGCATAGATTTTCGCGCCACGTGCCTTGGCGTGTTCGTATTCTTCCAGAACGAGGACGCCGGCGCCTTCACCCATGACAAAACCGTCCCGGTCCTTGTCATAGGGGCGCGACGCCGCTTCCGGCGTGTCGTTGAAACCGGTGGAGAGCGCCTTGCAGGCGACGAAGCCGGCAATGCCCAGGCGGCAGACCGTGGCTTCGGCGCCGCCGGCGACCATGACATCCGCATCACCGCGCGACACCAGACGCGCCGCATCGCCGATGGCGTGTGCCCCGGTGGAACAGGCCGTCACCACAGCGTGGTTGGGGCCTTTCAGGCCATGACGGATCGAAACCTGGCCGGAAACCAGATTGATCAGCATGGCGGGAATGATGAAGGGAGAGAGGCGACGCGGCCCCTTCTCGTGCAGATCGACCGAGGCATTGTAGGTCGTTTCCAGACCACCAATACCCGATCCGATCATGACGCCGGCGCGGTACTTGTCCTCTTCGGTCTGGGGTTCCCAGCCCGAATCCGCCAGCGCTTCGTCGGCCGCCGCAATGCCGTAGAGGATGAAGTCATCCACCCGGCGGCGGTCCCGGGCGCTCATCACGCTGTCGGGGTCGAACACCCCGGCATCGCCTTCGCGCCCGCCACCACGTCCGTCGGTGCGGGGAACCAGTCCGGCGATCTTGCAGGCAAGATCATCGGTTTCGAAATGTTCGATCCTGCCCAGCCCCGAACGGCCGGCGAGAAGACGTTCCCAGACGACTTCCCGCCCGCAGCCCAATGGCGTGACGAGGCCGATTCCCGTTACGACGACGCGACGCATGAAGGGGTCGTTAGCCCACCTTCTCGGAGATGAACTTCACGGCATCACCGACCGTCTGGATGTGCTCGGCGGCATCATCCGGAATCTCGATGTCGAATTCTTCTTCGAACGCCATGACGAGTTCGACATTGTCCAGGCTGTCAGCGCCCAGATCATCAATGAAGGACGCCTTCTCGGTGACCTTTTCCGCATCCACATCGAGATGCTCGATAACAATTTTCGTAACGCGCTCGAGAACGTCAGACATTTCAGACCCTCATAATGATTCACCGCGGAACTATAGCGGTGCAGGAGAAGACGGGAAGGGCCCAAATACAACCCAAACCCAAGATGCGCGGGCAGTTACCACACTTCATTCTGTGAGACCAGAATGTCGCACAATGCCCGCAAGCGGATTTATGCCATCAGATCATGGCCATGCCGCCATTCACATGCAGCGTCTGGCCGGTCATGTAATTGGCTTCATCGGAGGCGAGGTAAACCACAGCACCGGCGATATCATCGCCCGAGCCGAGATCACCTGCCGGGATTTTCGTCAGGATTGCGGACTTCTGGTCATCGGTCAGCACATCGGTCATCGGCGAGGCGATGAAGCCCGGAGCGACACAGTTCACGGTGACACCGCGCGCCGCCACTTCCTGGGCCAGCGATTTGGAGAAACCGATCATGCCGGCCTTGGAGGCGCAGTAATTGGTCTGGCCCGGATTGCCGGTCACGCCCACCACGGAGGTGATGCCGATGATGCGGCCCCAACGGGCTTTCATCATGCCGCGCAGGGCGGCGCGGGACAGGCGGAAATAGCTTTCCAGATTGATGCGGATGACCTGATCCCAGTCCTCATCCTTCATGCGCATGAGGAGCTGGTCCTTGGTGATGCCGGCATTGGCGACCAGGATATCCAGCGAGCCCATGGCTTCAGCGGCCTGCTTGGGCAGCGCGTCCACGGCTTCGGCGTCAGACAGGTTGCAGGGCAGGACGTGGGCGCGTTCGCCCAGCTCGTCGGCCAGTTCCTGCAGCACGGCTTCGCGCGTACCGGACAGGGCCACAGTGGCGCCCTGGGCATGCAGCTTGCGGGCAATCGCATTGCCCAGCCCGCCGGTCGCACCGGTCACGAGGGCATTCTTGCCAGTCAGATCAAACATTCGGTTTCCCTCCAGTCAGGGCGAAGTAAACAGGACAAACAGCGCGGGGACAGCGATATAGGCGATCAAGGCCGCCATGAAGCCCCAGCCGATCATGGTCGGCACCCGGGACGCAAGGCGGGCACCCACGAAAACCAGTACAGCCGGGAGCGTCCATCCCAGCGCGATGAGGATCATGAGGGCGGCGGCGTCCAGCATCCAGGCCAGCACGACCCGACCCGTCCCGGGCGCCTTCAGCGCGGTCAGGAACCGGTCGCGTGCAGTCTGAGCAGAATGCGCCCTCGTCTCCCCCTCGTTCAAAACGTCTAGCCTTTCAGGCTCGCCGCAAAGGCTTCCAGATCGGCCGCACCATTGAGGGCCACTCCAGAGGCGTCCTTGGTGGTGCGCTTGAGCATGGTGGTGAGCACCTTGCCGGAACCGGCTTCGGCCAGCGTGGTGATGCCGGCCTCTTCAACCATCCACAGCACGCTCTCGCGCCAGCGGACGCGGCCGGTGACCTGCTCGACCAGCTGTTTGCGGATCGTTTCGACATCATCGGTCGGGCGCGCCGTGACATTGGCGACGACCGGGACGGCCGGGGCGTTGATGGTGGCCGAGGCCAGCGCTTCGGCCATGGCATCGGCAGCGGCCTGCATCATCGGGCAGTGGAAGGGCGCGGACACCGGCAGCTTCATCGCCTTCTTCAGGCCCAGCTCGGCAGCCTTGGCGATCGCGGCATCGATCGCGGCGGTGGCGCCGGAGATCACGATCTGGCCCGGGGCATTGTCATTCGCGATGGCGCAGACACCGGCTTCAGCGCCAACGGCAACGGCCTGCGCGGCGAGATCCTCGTCAGCGCCCAGCAGGGCGGCCATCGTCCCCTCACCCACCGGCACGGCTTTCTGCATGGCCTGGCCACGCAGCTTCAGCAGTTTGGCGGCATCGGTGATGGAGAGCGCACCGGCAGCGGCCAGGGCTGAATACTCACCAAGACTGTGACCGGCGACGAATTCGGCGGCGTTGACGTTTACGTCAAACTCGCTCTGGAGAACCTTCATCACGGCCAGGCTGGCGGCCATCAGGGCCGGCTGGGCGTTCTCGGTCAGCGTGAGCTCTTCGATCGGCCCGTTGGCCATCAGACCGGACAGGTCCTGGCCCAGCGCCGCGTCCACTTCGTCAAAGACGGCTTTGGCGACAGCAAAGTCCTTGGCCAAGTCCTGACCCATACCCACGGCCTGGCTACCCTGACCGGGAAAGACAAAGGCGAATTTCATTTGAGATTCTCTCCGGTGAATTTCGGCTGACCGCTCGATAGACCGTCAGCGACGCCCTGCGCAAGGGCGCATGCGGCTTGCACTGCCGTGGCTTTTCCGGTAACAGCCGCGCTTCGCTTGGTTGCGGTCCTTTTTCCACAAGGTCCTGTGCAGGGTGCACAAGGCTGGAAGCAGGAGCCACCGCGGACTTGCCCGACCCTTCGGCATGGTCTGCGCCGCAATCGCACTGAAGGGAGCCGAAATGGCACTTTACGAGCATATTTTCATTGTGCGTCCGGACGTTTCCCCGGCGCAGATGGAGTCTCTCATCGAAGAGACCAAAGCCCTGATCCAAGAGAAGGGCGGCAAGACCGGCAAGACCGAATACTGGGGTCTGCGTAACCTGGCCTACCGCATCAACAAGTCGCGCAAGGGTCATTACGGCCTGATCGACATCGATGCCGAAGCTGACGTGATCGCCGAGCTGGATCGTCTTCAGCGTCTCTCCGAAGACGTCATCCGTCACATGACGGTGCGTGTCGAAGAGCACAACGAAGAGCCCACCGCGATCCTGTCCAAAAAAGACGATCGCCGCGGCCCGCGTCGCGACCGTAACTAGGAAAGGACGCCAAGATGTCTTCCGGAAACATTTCCAATCTGCCGGCACGCCGTCCGTTCATGCGTCGCCGCAAGGTCTGCCCGTTCTCTGGCGAAAATGCGCCGAAGATCGACTACAAGGACCCCAAGCTCCTGCTTCGCTACATGTCCGAGCGTGGCAAGATCGTCCCGTCCCGCATCACCGCGGTTTCGGCCAAGAAGCAGCGTGAACTGGCCCGTGCGATCAAGCGCGCCCGCCAGCTGGCCCTGCTGCCGTATGTCGTCGATTGAGGGAGGACTGACACATGAAACTGGTTCTCCTTGAACGCGTTGAAAATCTCGGTGTGATCGGCGACGTCGTCTCCGTGCGCCCGGGTTTCGCCCGCAACTTCCTGCTGCCGCAAGGCAAGGCCCTGCGCGCGACCGAAGCCAACATGGCGCGCTTTGAAGCCGAGCGTGAAGTGCTCGAGAAGCGCAATGCCGAGCGCGCTGCGGAAGCGGCTGAAGCCGGCCAGTCGATCGATGGCGAAAGCTTCATCATGATCCGTCAGGCGGGTGAAAGCGGTCAGCTCTACGGTTCTGTCACCTCGCGTGACATCGCCGAGATCGTGTCCGAAGGCGGCACCAAGGTCGTGCGTTCCCAGGTTGCCCTGAACGCACCGATCAAGACGCTGGGTCTGCACGAGCTGAAGATCAAGCTGCACGCCGACGTCTCCGTGACCGTGACGATCAACATCGCCCGCTCCGAAGACGAAGCCGAACGCCAGGCCGCTGGTGAAGACGTGATCGCGGCCCAGGCCGACGAAGATCGCGCCATCGCCGAAGCCCAGGCTGCCGCCCTGTTCGAAGCCAGCGAAGAAGGCCAGGAACTGGCTGCCCAGCAGGCTGCCGAAGAGGCCGCTGCCGAAGACGGCGAAGCGGAAGAGACCGAACAGTAAGTTCGGGTCTTCACATCACTTCAGGGAAAGGGCGGCTCTCGGGCCGCCCTTTTCTTTTTGTTTTCAAATGCTCCGGTATTGTTGTCCAATCGACAGCCCAAGCCGGAGCGAGACCCGCGCCATGTCATCAGCGACCGACCCCGACAAGCGTCATGCGGAACGCTGGATCGCCTTCGCGATCTCGGCCTTCCTGACGCTGGCCGCGAGCTATTTCGTGCTGGGTCTGATGTCGGCACCCCTGGATGAGTACATCAATCTCCAGGACGACATCATGTTCGATGATGTCCGCCCGTCCGTCAGCCCCTTCCTGTTCGGTGTACTCGCCGTGACCGCTGTCACCTGCCTGATCGGGACCGTGCTGCAGGCGTTCAATTCGCGCTGGTCGCTGCCAGCCATGATCGTCTATTTCGTGGCCGCCAAACTGTCCTGGATCCTGTCCTCCTTCCTGCCCAATTATGATGGCGGCGCGACCGGTGCGATCCTGACCCTGATCCAGCTGGTGGTTCTGTTTCTGGTGTTCCGGACCCAGGGGCATAAATGGCTGCGCCTGCCCGGCTGACGCCTCGCCAGGGCACCGGCGCGAGCGCGCTTTATAGTTAATTACTGCTCATATCAGTCATTTTTGCGGTCTAAATACCCCGGTTCGCTGTTTCGCGGACAACCGGCCCCCAACGCAGACCCAATGAATTGATGACCCCCGAAACCCCGACGCCCCCCATCAGTCGAAGCCGCCAGATCGAACGCTGGACGGCCATCGCGATGACGCTCGGCCTGACACCGATCGCCGCCTATTACGCCATCGGCATTCTGGGTCTGCCGATTGAACGCCTGGTCGACCTGGATCCCACCACGCGCTTTGACGATGTCCGCCGGATGATCAGCCCGGTCCACGTGGCAGCCCTGATCCTGTCGGGTGCCGGGGCAACCGCATCCCTACTGCTCCAGATCCTCGATTCCCGCTGGTCCCTGCCCGCCCACATTCTCTATTTCATCGGCGCCAAGACGGGTTGGATCATGGCCTCTTTCCTGGCCAATTATGATGGCTTGATGGTGGGAGCCGTGACCTCGATCTTCCAGCTGAGCGTTCTGGTCATCCTGGTTCGGACCCAGGGCGGAAAATGGTTCCCGCAACGCCGGCTTTGAATCGGGGGCTGTGGATAAGCACCGTCCGCAAACGGTTGATTTTACGGTGCTGACAGTTTCCGGACAAAAAGGTTAACCGCTTGGCCGCGCTCCGGCGGGCGGGGTTTTCCACAGCTCTCCACACGTCTGGAGAATTGGCAGGAATCAACTGATTCTGGCCGAAATCAGGTGTGGCCTTCAACGGGGCCTGCCGGTATTCAACCTGTCCTCTCCGCGCCACGGACGCGGAGACCAGGGGACCAGATTCATGACCACCGCCTTGCAGCCGTTCATCGAGAACGACGCCCAATTTTCTGATGTCGAAACGGCG
>NZLV01000132.1 GCA_002694345.1 Maricaulis sp. | reverse complement strand
CGCGAACGGTTGAATCCAGACAGCCACAAAAGGGTACGTGATCATCCAGCTCGCCACCGTATCGCGCGACCTGCTGGACCCGGCAGGATTGCTGCATCCACACGGAATACTGTTCCGGATCGTCCGGCAGATCCGATGACAGGGTCAGGCTGGCGAGCAAGATGGCAAGCATGGGCATTTCTCCACTGGTCCTGCGACACTAGCAGACGCCCGCTATCCTGGCCTCCCCCGAACGGGGGAGCCGGACTACATCCGTTCCGGAGCTTCCAGACCCAGCAGGTGGAGGCACAGCTCCAGCTGTTTCAGCGTCGCCTGCGCCAGAGCCAGACGCGAGGCTTTCATCGCATCATCCTCGGCCGACAGGATCGGGCAGGCCGAATAGAATTTCGAGAAGGCCTGGGCCAGCGTGAAGGCGTGGTCGCAGATCGTGTTGGGCGCCCGGTTCTCGCAGGCCTGCTCCAGCGCCGCGCCGAACGCATCCAGCGCCAGGACCAAATCGCGTTCCTCGGCCGCATCCGCCTGGATGGTGCCCGGCTTCACACCCGCCTCTTCGGCGCGACGCATCAGGGATTTCACCCGCACGGCGGCATAGAGGAGATAGGGACCGGTCTTGCCCTCAAAAGAGGTGAAACGGTCCAGATCGAAGACGTAATTCGTGGTCCGGTAATTCTGCAGGTCGGCGAACTTGATCGCGGCCAAGCCCACCATGCGGGCGACACGGTCATGTTCCTCGGCGCCAACATCCGCCGCCAGACCCGCCTCTTTCAGGCGTTCATCCGCACGCTGGATGGCGCTGGAGATCAGGTCGGCTAGGCGGAAGGTTCCGCCATCGCGCGTGCGCAGACGCTTGCCGTCCGTGCCGTTCACGGTGCCGAACTTCACATGCTCCAGCGCGCCTTCGGCAGCGAGGCCCGCCTTCTCGGCGGCGCGGAAAACCTGTTCGAAATGGTCCGACTGCGCCAGGTCGACGACGTAGAGCGTCAGATCCGGTCCGACCGTCTGCTTGCGATCCAGAATGGTCGCCAGGTCCGTCGTGCCGTAGAGCGACGCGCCGGTCTTGGAGACCAGGATGAGCGGAGCCAATTCCTTCTTGTCGCCGTCGCGGGCGACGCGGACGATCCAGGCGCCGTCACTTTCCTCGGCGACACCGCGCGTCTTGAAGTCCTCAACCAGGCCGGGGATCAGCGGATCGGCGTCGCTTTCGCCCTTCCACAGGTCGAAATGCACGCCCAGCGCCCCGAAATCCTTCTTCAGGGCGGCGACGGACACGTCGATGAAATGCTTGAGCAGGGCGCGATAGCCCGGACGACCGGCCTGCAGTTCGGCCGTGGCCGTCCGCGAACGCTCCAGGCGGGCCTCGTCCGACTTGGCCTTGGCCGAAGCCTGGGGGTAGAGGCGCGCGAGATCCTCGATATCGACCGGCGGCTCGGACGGATAGCCGTCGGTGATCGCTGCGTCGAAATAGGGAAGGCCCGGCTGTTCCTCTTCCAGCTCGGTGATGAGGTGACCCATTTGCAGGCCCCAATCGCCGAGGTGGATGTCAGAGACAACGTCATCGCCGCGGAAGCGGAACAGGCGCTGCAGGCTGTCGCCCAGGACGGAGGAGCGCAGATGACCGACATGCATCGGCTTGGCCACATTCGGCCCGCCGAAATCGATCATCACCTTGCGCGGGGTCTCGACGACCGGCGCACCGGCGCGTTCATCAGCCGCGATCTCGGCAGCCCGCTCGGAATAAAGGTGCTCGGCCGGACGCAGATTGATGAAGCCCGGACCGGCAATCTCGGCCGCGCCGATCTGCGGCAGACCGTGCAGGAAATCGACCAGCTTGCCCGCCAGTTCCCGCGGATTGGTCTTCGCCTGCTTGGCGGCCGGCATGGCGCCATTGCACTGGAAGGGGAAGATTTCCGGGTTTTGCTTGGACGGGGTCACACGGCCCAGCTCTCGCGGAAGCTCGAGGGAAGCAAACGCGTCGCCCAGCACGGCGCTGAGCTGATCGGCAATTGAAGGCATGTGTCTAGTCCTGGCCGGCCGAGACCCGGAAGCGCTGTCCGGAACGGTTGAAGGCAATCTGTTCAGGCGTCAGCTCGAAACCGACAATGATCTCGAAGTTCACACCGGAGGTCGTTTCGTCAGCGCGCGGAATGGAGATCGCATCGATCGTTTCAGTGATGTAGACGCGGTCCTGGCCCGGCTCGAAACGCACAGTGATCGGGAAGGTTTCCTTGTGGATCACGGCGAAGTCGCGGCGGGTCACGGCGACAAAATACTCATAGGTGCGGGCATTGCCATCGGCGGCCGGTCCCCGACCGAAACCCATGTCGAGTTCCAGGTTCGCCAGGATCGGACGTTCGCCATAATAGCTGCACAGGGAGCGCACGGCGAGAATCTCGCCGGTGAAGCCGACATTCTCGAACGCGACATCGCCTTCCATCTCGACCAGACGGTGCGCATCATACAGCGACAGGGCAGACGGGCACGGACCCGCATTCGGCTCCGGCGATTCCAGAACGTCGGCGACGGTCTGGCAACCGGTGAGCATGCCCGCAGCAAGGGCGAGAGCGGCGAAGGAACGCGCGGAACTGGAAAACATTGTGCACTACCTGTCCTGGGAACGGACCCCGCCACTGGATAGCAGCCGGGCACTTTGTTAGGACGGTCATACGATGCGTGTGCGGCTTCCGCAATGTCATCGCTGAAGGAGATTCCGCAAGGATGAGTTCGACCCGCCCCAAGCTGACAATCCGGCTCGCCGCTCCGCGCGGTTTCTGTGCCGGTGTCGACCGCGCTATCCAGATCGTTGAACGCGCGCTGGAACGCTTCGGATCGCCTGTCTATGTGCGCCATGAAATCGTGCACAACCGGCATGTCGTCGAACGTTTGGAGGCGATGGGCGCCATCTTCGTGGAAGAACTGGACGAATGCCCGGACGACCGTCCGGTCGTGTTCTCCGCCCATGGGGTACCCAAACAGGTTCCTGCCGAAGCGCAGCGCCGCAACATGATCTATGTCGATGCGACCTGCCCGCTTGTGTCCAAGGTGCATGTCGAAGCGCAGCGGCATCAGGACAATGGCGACGAGATCCTGCTCATCGGTCATGCCGGCCATCCCGAAGTGATCGGCACGATGGGCCAGTTGCCGGACGGCACGATGACGCTGATCGAGACCATCGAGGATGCGCAGGCCTTCCAGCCCAAGGATGCCAGCCGCCTCGCCTTCGTGACCCAGACCACGCTGTCGGTCGATGACACATCGGCGATCGTGGATGTCCTGCAGGCGCGCTTCCCTGAGATGAAAGTGCCGCACAAGGAAGACATCTGCTACGCCACGACCAACCGCCAGGCCGCCGTGAAGGCGCTGGCCCCGCACAGCGACATCGTCTTCGTGATCGGGGCACCCAATTCCTCGAATTCCGTCCGCCTGGTTGAAGTGGCCCAGCGCGCCGGCGCGCCGCGGGCCCAGCTGGTCTCCTGCGCCGCTGATGTGGACTGGGACGCGCTGGGCGATGTGAACGCCGTCGGCATCACCGCCGGAGCCTCGGCACCGGAAGACCTTGTCCAGGGCCTGATCGAAGCCTTCCAGGACCGCTTTGACGTGACGCTGGAGGATGTCCGCGTGACCGATGAGGACATCGTGTTTAAGCTGCCCCGCGCCGTCGCCTGATCCGCTGGCCGGACCGGCGGAACAGGAAAGCGAGGCCGATGGGAAACGCCCCGAACAAGACCCAGCCCACCGCAGTGTCAGCGGCTGATTATGTGGCAGCCATCGAGCATCCGGTGCGCCGCGCCGATGCGGCCGTTCTGCTGGACATGATGAGCCGGATCACCGGCTGGGAGGCCCGTATGTGGGGGCCGTCCATCGTCGGCTTCGGCACGTATCACTACACATACGAGAGTGGTCGCGAGGGCGATTTCATGCGCACCGGATTTTCCGCGCGCAAGGCCAATCTCGTCGTCTACATCATGCCCGGCTACACCGACTTCAGCGCCATCCTGGCCCGGCTGGGCAAGCACAAGCTGGGCAAATCCTGTCTCTACATCAACAAGCTGGCCGATGTGGACCTGGATGTCCTGGAAGAATTGATCCGTGCCGGTCTGGCCGACATGGCCGAGAAATACCCGGAAGGAAATTGATGTCCGCCTCTCCCAAAGCCGTCGTGAGGTCCTGGGTCGACGCCTTCAACGCGGCAGATGTCGACGCCCTGGCTGTTCTCTACCATGCAGATGCGGTCAACCATCAGGTTGCCTATGCCCCGCTGGAGGGCCGGGAGAATATCCGCCGCCTGTTCGAGACGGAGTTCGCCCGCGCGACCATGGTCTGCCATGTCGAGAACCTGTTCGAGGATGGCGAGTGGGCGATGCTGGAATGGAGCGATCCGGCCGGGCTGCGCGGGTGTGGGTTCTTCCATGTCCAGGACGGGCTGATCCGGCTACAACGCGGCTACTTTGACCGCCTGACCTTCTACAAGGCCCAGGACATTGCCTTGGACGACATCATCGCGTGACCCAGATCATCATCCATACCGACGGCGCCTGTTCCGGAAACCCCGGCCCGGGCGGCTGGGGCGCCATCCTGGAATGGAATGGCCATCGCAAGGAACTCAAGGGCGGTGAGCCCGAGACCACCAATAACCGCATGGAAATGATGGCGGCGATCAAGGCGCTCGAAGCGCTCAAGCGCAAGGACAAGGACGTCATCCTGATCACCGACAGCGTCTATCTGCGAGACGGGATCACCAAGTGGATCCATGGCTGGAAGAAGCGCGGCTGGAAAACGGCCGACAAAAAGCCGGTCAAGAATGTCGACCTCTGGCAGCATCTCGACGAGCTGGCGCGCGCGCACTCGATCGAGTGGCGCTGGGTGAAAGGGCATGCCGGAGATCCGGGCAATGAAAGGGCTGACGAGCTGGCCCGCGAAGGCCTGGCCGAGGCCCGCTAGGCGCGCTTGCGTTCGTCCAGAGCCGCGTTGAGCACCGACTGGATCATGCCAAGGTCGAGGGGCTTGGCCAGATAACCGGTAGCGCCCATTTCTAGATAGCGTTCACGCGCTCCGGCCGTTGCATCAGCCGTCACCGCATAGATCGGCAGATTGGCATAGGGTTTCCGGCTTTGCCGGATCATCGCGATGGCGTCCTCGCCCGACATGACCGGCATCTGGATATCCATGAAAACCGCATCGAACTCGCAGGCCTCAAGGCTCTCCAGCGCTTCCTCGCCGTTCGAGGCCATTTCAACCTCATAGCCGGCCTTGCTGACCAGGGCCGCGGCCACGACCCGGTTGGTCTCGACATCATCGACCACCAGGACCCGTCCGCCGCGGGCCGATGGCGACGGGATCAGGAGACCGGGTGACGCCGCCACATCCTGCTGCGCCTCGACTGCGGGAAGGGGAAGTTCGAACCAGAAACAGGATCCCTTCCCCGGTTCGCTGTCCAGACCGATCCGGCCCCCGCAACGCTCGACGATTTCCCGGCAGATGGTCAGGCCCAGCCCCGTCCCGCCATGCCGGCGCGTGGTGCTGTCATCGACCTGTGCGAAGCGGTCGAACACCTGGGCGTGACGGTCGGCCGGAATACCCGGCCCGGTATCGATGACCTGGAACAGGACGGCATCGCCCTCGCCGGACATGGCTTTCACCCGGATCTCGCCCGCATCGGTGAATTTGGCGGCATTGCCGATCATGTTGATCAGGACCTGGCGAACGCGCTTGCCATCGCCCAGGACGTGTTCGGGCAGCGATGTTTCCAGTTCCAGCCGCAGTGCCAGCCCCTTGCCCTCGGCGATCGGGCGCACGACCTCGGCAGCGCCGGTCACAAGCTCGAACAGGTCGAAGGGATCGCGATCGAAGACCGCCATGCCGGATTCGATCTTGGAAATGTCCAGCACGTCCTCGATCAGATCGAGCAGGGCCCGGCCAGAGGCCT
>NZLV01000131.1 GCA_002694345.1 Maricaulis sp. | reverse complement strand
TTCGCGAACCGGACGGATGGCTTCGGCGATCTTTTCCTCGCCCAGCCCCTGGGCCAGCATGGCCGGCGTCGCGCCAACCGCAGCCAGGGCATCACCACCGGCTGGGGCGCGGCCGATCCGGGCGCGCAACGGGAAGGCTCGCAACAGCCCGGTCAGCCCCCAGGCCCGACCGGCCGCCTCCATGCGGCAGGGTCCGATTTCGGCGCCGGCGATCCCCGCGGCAAGCCGGACCAGTCTGACCGCCGTGGCGTCGACATAGGCGATGATCTCCTCGAGTGAGGCAAAGGGCCGCGCCGAGATGTCGTCAAACCGGGCTTCGATAAGGCCCATCCATTCCGCTTCGGGGATCATCTGCGTCAGGGGAGCCAGGCCTTCCGTGATCGCATGGCGCCGCACTTTCGGGGTTTCAGCGTAAAGATCGCTGACGGCATCGCGCCACCAGGTCAGTTTCATCTCGCCGATCATGCTCTCGGTCGAGGCATCGGCGATCTTGCCGAGCTCATGATTGAAGGCATAGAGCGCCAGCAGGCGGTCGCGCACCTGCGGTGTGGCGAACAGGGCCGCAAGGCGGCGGTCGGGGTCTGCTTTTTGAAGCAGAATGTCGAAATCTTCGTCTTGCATGTGCCTAACCGGTGGACATGGGCCCGGCCCACACCATATGTCGGACAACAGAAGAATGCCCGAAAGGGTGCATCCCTATCCCACCATCAACCCATTGAGAGGTTTTCATGGCTTTCACTCTGCCCGATCTTCCCTACGCCAAAGACGCGCTTGCCCCTCATATCTCGTCTGAGACGCTGGATTTCCACCACGGGAAACACCACAACGCCTATGTGAACAATCTCAACGGTCTGGTTGAGGGCTCCGACCTGGCGTCGAAATCCCTGGAAGACGTGATCCGCGCCACCGCCGGTGTGGCCGACAAGGTCGGCGTGTTCAACAATGCCGCCCAGATCTGGAACCACACCTTCTATTGGCAGTCCATGCGCCCGAATGGCGGCGGTGCCCCGTCCGGCCAGCTGGCCGAAATGATCGACCGTGACTTCGGTTCGCTCGACGGATTCAAGGATGCCTTCGCCAAGGCCGGTGCCACCCAGTTCGGCTCTGGCTGGGCCTGGCTGGTCCTGAAGGACGGCAAGCTGGAAGTGCGCAAAACGCTGAACGCTGAGACCCCGCTGACGGAAGCCGGTGTCACGCCGCTGCTGACGATGGATGTGTGGGAGCACGCCTATTACCTGGACTTCCAGAACCGTCGTCCGGACTACATCTCCACCTTCCTGGATCACCTGGTGAACTGGGAATTCGCGGCGGAGAATCTGGCAGCCGCCTGATCACGCGAATTTGGGGTCGCCTAAATGGCGGCCCCGACCTACCCTCTCCGGCGGTCGATAAAAAACAATCCCGGAGAGTCCCACATGTCATTCCGAAGTTTCGCTGCCGCGGCGCTTCTGGCCAGCGTCAGCCCGTTGCCTGCCTTCGCGCAGGACCTGCATCCGGTCGAGGATCCGCGCGCACTGGTTTTTGATCCCGCCGGACTGGCCGCGATCGACGCGGCCATTGAAACCCTCTCAGCCGAGCACGCCCGCCCGGGCTATGCCGTCATCGTCACGCGCGGCGAAGACATCGCCTACGTGGCGGAAGCTGGCACAGCGAATTTCGAAACCGGCGAAGCCTTCACCATCACCACCCCCGTTCGCATTGCCTCCATGTCCAAGCCGATAACGGCTGTGGCCATCATGCAATTGGTCGAGGATGGGCTGGTCGAGCTGGAGGCCCCGGTCAGCCGCTATCTGCCGGCTTTCGCCGACGTGGAAGTCGCGGTGAGCCCGATGGCCGGCGAAGACGGACAGATCGCCACCCGCGCGCCCGACACGGAAATGACGGTCGAGCACTTGCTGACCCACACGTCCGGTCTGGGCTATATTTTCGAGGGCGAGACCGATCTGGGTCAGCTTTACCTGAACAATTCGCTCTATGCCGGCGATGGTGACCTGATGGCCCGCATGGACCAGCTGGCCAGCCTGCCGCTCTACACGGATCCGGGCGAGCGCTGGATCTACTCCTATTCAATCGACGTGCTGGGTGCGATCGTGCAGGTCGCATCGGGCCAGCCCTTCGAGGACTATCTGGAAGCCGAGATTTTCACGCCGCTGGGCATGGAATCGACCGGCTTCTTCTTCGAGGACGTCGACTTTTCCGAAGAAGACCTGGCGCCGCTCTATGTACATGATGAGGCCGGGAACCTGGTCCTGTATCCGGAAGCCTTCATGCCGGACTGGGCGTCCGGTGGTGGCGGCCTCGTGTCGACCGCGGCGGACTATGCGCAGTTTGCCATGATGCTGGCCAATGGCGGCACGCTGGGTGATGTCCAGATCCTGGCGCCGGAAACGGCCCGACTGATGATGAGCCCTCACACCACACCGGAGCAATTGGGAGACGATTGGGGCGCCCGCCTGTTCGCCTATGCCGGAGATGTGGTGGTGCCGGCGGCCGAGGGCGAGACGCCGCGGGGCATTCCGGGCGACTATTCCTGGGGCGGCATGTTCGACACGGATTTCTTTGTCAGCCCGGCCACAGGTGTGGCCGTGATCACCACCACGCAGATCCAGCCCGGCCCGAACCGGCCGGAACCGCGCACCAGTGCCGTCATTCGGCCCCTCGCCTATCAGGCGATGGCCTTCGACTGAAGCGGCGGAAAATTTTTCAGCACGGGCGCGACGGATATCCCCGTTTCGCCCGTGGAAGGAGGGCAGACGGGGCCCTCCCTGTTCTTGTTCCCGTCTGGCTTACATGTCCCCCCTGACATGACGCAGGGCCCGCCTTGGCGGGCCCTGCACGTGTTTCAGGGTCATATCAGTGCCGCCGAAGAGCGACCGATCAGACGCCCGTCTGGGTGCCTTCACGCTGGACATTGGTGAAGAGCAGCAGCGGCGCGGCGACGAAGATCGAGGAATAGGTCCCGATCAGCACACCCCAGATCATCGCGAAGGCAAAGCCTTCCAGCGATGCCCCACCAATCAGGTAGAGCGAGATCAGGGCCACCAGCGTCGTGGCCGAGGTCAGGATGGTGCGCGACAGCGTGTCATTGATCGACAAGTTGAGCACTTCGGCCAGCGGCATCTTCTTGTACTTGCGCAAATTCTCGCGGATGCGGTCATACACGACGACGGTGTCGTTCATGGAGTAACCCACGATCGTCAGGATCGCCGCCACGGTCGCCAGATCGAAAGTCATCTGGGTGACAGAGAACATGCCCACGGTGGCAATCACGTCGTGCACCAGGGCGACGACCGCCCCGAGAGAATACTGCCACTCAAAGCGGAACCAGATGTAGATCAGCATCAGGAAGAGCGCGACACCGATCGCAGTGAAACCCGTGAAGATGAGTTCGCGGGACACCGCACCGCCGATCACGGTCGTGCCGCGGATGTCGAGACCTTCAACCGTGGCCAGCGCGTCTTCCATCGTGCGGCGGGCCGTCTGGTTGGCTTCCTCACCTTCTGTGCCCTCGCCCGGCTGCAAGGGCAGCGCGACGAGGAAGGTGCGGCGATCGGCCAGCGCATTGCCGGCTTCCTGGACACGCGGTTCTCCCAGTTCCAGACCACCGACGAGCGCGCGAAGCTCTTCCGTCGAGGTCTCGGCGCTGGTTTCCACCTCGGTCTGGATACCGCCACGGAAGTCGATCCCGAAATTGATCCCGACATTGGCGAACTCGAACAGCGAGAACAGCAGGACAAGAGCGGACAGGGCCAGCGCCATGAACCGGATCCGGATAAACGGGATCTTGGCCGTGGTGGGCAGAAGATTGATGAGTGCGAGCTTCATGATCCGGCCCCCTTAGATCGGCAGCTGTTTCGGCTTGAAGCCGCGCAGCCAGAGCACGGCGAGAAGACGGGAGAAGACAAAGGCCGTGAAGACCGAGGTGATGATGCCGACACCGAGGGTGACAGCGAAGCCACGCACCGGACCAGCACCGAGCAGGTAGAGCACGGCCGCCGCGATGAAAGTGGTGACGTTGGCATCGAGAATGGCCGCCAGGGCCCGCTCGTAACCGGCCTGGATGGCATTGGCCGGGGTTCGCCCGTTCTGCCCCTCCTCGCGGATACGCTCGAAGATCAGAACATTGGCGTCGACCGCCATGCCGATCGTCAGGATGATCCCCGCGATCCCCGGCAAGGTCAGCGTCATGCCAAGGCCGGACAGGCCGCCCAGGATCAGCACCACGTTCACCAGCAGAGCCATGACCGAGAAGATCCCGAACACGCCATAGGCTGCGACCATGAAGACGATGACGAGGGCAAAGCCGATGATGATGGCCAGCTTGCCACTCTCGATCTGGTCATGGCCCAGGCTCGGAGAGACGGTGCGTTCCTCGACCGGCGTCAGCGAAGCCGGCAGGGCACCGGCATTCAGCAGGATGACCAGCTGGGACGCCGTCTCATAGGTGTAGCCACCGCCGATGACACCGGAGCCGCCGAGGATCGGCTCATTGATCCGCGGCGCGGAAATGATCTCACCATCGAGCACGATGGCGAACTGGCGTCCGCGATTGTTCGAAGTGACATCGCCAAAGACGAGCGCGCCCTGGGTGTCGAAACGGAAGCCCACGACCGGACCGCTATAGCTGGGGTGGGTCGTGACATTGGAATTGGTGAGATTCTCGCCGGTGAGAAGCTGGCGCGTCTCAACAGCGAGATACTGGACCGGCTGGGTGTTGGCCATCGGCAGGATGGTGCGACCCGGCGGTGTGCGCGCCTGGCCATTGGGGCCCGGATTGATCGTGCTGTCCACCATGTGGAAGCTCAGCGCAGCCTGGGTCCCGACCAGATCGATGATCTCCTGCGGGTCCTCGGCGCCCGGCACCTGAACCAGAACCCGGTCCTCACCCGCGCGGGCGATGGTCGGGTCGGCGGTTCCCAGGCCGTCGATCCGGCGACGGATCACGGTAATGGCCTGGCTGAGTGTGCGGTTCTTGATCGCGGTGAACTGTTCCGTGGTCACGGAAATGCGGATCGCGCTGGGATCATCGGCATCCAGGCGCATGTCATACATTTGCGCCAGGCTGGGGCCACCGAACTCGGTCGTGACCGGACCATTGAGCGTCTGCAGCTGGTCAAAGGCCTGCTGCCGTTGCTCTTCACGGATCATCAGGACCACCACCTCATCACCGATCACGGTCACCGAACGCGGCAGCAATTGTTCATTGCGCAGCGTTTGACGGGCGTCGGCGGCCAGGCCTTCCAGCTGGGCGGTCCGGACCTCGTCCATATCCACGGCGAACACGATGTGGGAGCCGCCCTGAAGGTCGAGGCCCAGATTGATCGTGCGGCTGGGAATCCAGCGCCAGATGCCGCGGGCTTCGCGGCTGCCATCGATCTCATTGATCGTATAGCGCTCTTCTTCCGGAACCAGGTTCGGCACGGTGTAGAGAATGCCCGCCAGAACGACGAGAAAAATGGTCAGGAGTTTCCAGCGCCCGAAATACAGCATGGCAGCGCGGCCTTTTCAGTTGGTCGTCGAGGAAAGGATCAGTCGTCCTTGGCGTCGTTCGCCGGCTTGGGCTCGGTGCGGCCCTTAACCGAAGCGATCGTCTGACGCACGACGCGGACTTTCACGCCTTCAGACAGCTCAACCGTGACTTCCTCTTCAGCGACCTTGGCCACTTTGCCGATGAGACCGCCCTGGGTGATGATTTCATCGCCGCGCTTGAGGCCTTCCACCATTTCCTTGTGTTCCTTCATCCGCTTTTGCTGCGGACGGATCATCAGGAAATAGAGCACGCCGAACATCAGGACGAGCATGATGACCTGAGGGCCGAAAATCGCTTCCATGTCAGTCTTCCCCACAATGGATGGGCGCCAGCGGCCTGAAAACAGGCGCGGAGCCGAATTTGAAATTGCGCGGGACTATATCGGGGTCACCCGGTCATGCAACAAGGCCTGACTGTTCGAAAGTCGCAGAGACTCAGCGCAAATAGCTCATCGGATCGACCGGATTGACGCCGTTGCGGATTTCGAAATGGACCTGGGGACGATCCACCGAACCGGTCTCACCGGCCTCGGCGATGACCTGGCCCTGGCTGACCTGGTCGCCTTCGCGCACCAGAAGCCGGGAATTGTGGGCATAGGCCGTCACGAAACCGCCGGAGTGGCGCAGCAGGACCAGCTGACCATATCCGGCCAGTTCGGACCCGGCATAGACCACCTGCCCGGCGGCAGCGGCGCGGACGCTGTCTCCCGCACGGGCTTCGATATTGATGCCGTCATTGCGCCCGCCATCCGGCTTGCGGCCGAAACTGGACAGGACGGAACCGCGGATCGGCCAGGCGAAGCTGGGCGCGCCGGCCTGAGCCGGCGGCGGCCGGTTGTCGTCCGTACGCGTGGGCGAACGGGTCTCGCTGCCTCCGGTCTCGCGACCAGCAATATCGGTAACCGTCGCGCCCTGCGGCAGACGGATCTGCTGGCCGACTTCCAGGCTGTAGGGCGGGCGAATGCCGTTATGGGCGGCCAGTTGCTGGAATGGCACGTTATAGCGCAAACCGATCCGGTAGAGATTCT
>NZLV01000130.1 GCA_002694345.1 Maricaulis sp. | reverse complement strand
TGGCGCTGGAGCGCCAATAGCCGTAGAGCGTGGTCATGATGCGGTCTCCGCGAGGAATTCGAAGCTGAGGGTCGGCAGGCCTTCAACACAGGCCTCGACCCGGTCACCCGGCTTCAGAGCGGCGACGCCGGCGGGCGTGCCGGTGAAGACGAGATCGCCGGGGCCGAGCACGAAATAGCGCGAGAGTTCGGCGATCATGGCCTGCGGGTCGAGGATCATCTGGGACAGGTCGCCGGACTGGCGCGGCTCGCCATTGACGCTGAGCGTCACGGCGCCGGAGGCCGGCGGCGGGCCGAGGCGCAGCGTGCCGGTCGGTGCGGACTGGTGGAAGGCCTTGGCGATTTCCCAGGGCGCGGACTTGGCCTTGAGCTTGGCCTGAAGATCCCGGCGGGTCAGGTCGACCCCGACGCCGCTGGCGATGATTGCACCGCCTTCACCCAGTGCGAGGACCATTTCCACCTCATGGTGGAGATCATCGGTCTCCGGCGGGAAGGGCAGGCGGGTCAGCGGCGTGACCGCATCCGCGTGCTTGCAGAAGAAAAGCGGTTCGGCAGCCGCGCCCATTTCCTTGGCGTGATCGGCATAATTGCGACCGATGCAGAAGACACGGGCGACCGGGAAGGTGTCATCGCTGTCGGCGATGGCCAGTCGCGGCGGGGCGGGCAGGGGGGTGATATCGCTCATGCCCCTGAGATAACGCGCTCTTTGGTCCGCCGTCGAGACGCCATGTGGCTTGCAGCTGTACGCGGCTTCCGGCAAGTCTGGGATCATGACGGATCCTGTTGCCCCGAAAACCCAAGACCTGCTGCGCCTGGGTGATTTCCTGCCCTACCGCTTGGCCGTGACGTCCAACCTGGTGAGCCGTCTCGTCGCCAAGGCCTACCAGTCGCGTTTCGGACTGACGATCTGGGAGTGGCGCGTTGTGGCGATCCTGGGCGAAGGCGTGCCGATGACGGCCCAGGCGATCGCCGACAGTGCGGCGATGGACAAGGTGTCGGTGAGCCGGGCTGTGCGCAGCCTGGTCGAGCGTGCCCTGGTAAGGCGGGAGAGCCACGGATCCGATGGCCGGGCCCGTCTGCTGCATCTGACGGCGGCAGGCGAGGCGGTCTATCGGGATATCACGCCGGTCGCCCTGGCCGAGGAAGCGGCGCTGGTCGAAGAGCTGACGCCGGACGAGATCGAACTGCTGGCGGACCTGCTCGACCGCTTGCGGCACCGGGCTGAGGGTTTGATGGGGGAGTAGATGCGAGCGGTCACGTGGTCGGCGCCTGCTTCATGGCGACATCCCGCAATTGCGCGTTAATGCGGCCCGAGCACAGCATGGCGATGAGGGTGGCGAGGGCGAAGATGGCGATGCCCGGCCGGGGCTGGGCACCGAGCCAGCCACTGCCTTGCAGGGTGAAGACCGTGATCGCCACGATGAGGACATCCGCCATCGACCATTTGCCAAGCGCTTCCAGCCAGCGCAGGGCGCCGGGGCCGGGGGATGCGGGGCGGGCGAACTGGAGCCGCCACATCCAGACCAGTTTGGTGAGCGGGAAGGCGATCGAGAACAGGCCGACCGTGAGGGCGAGCCAGAGCTGACCCTGATGGCCCAGGCCCCAGACCAGTCCGGCCAGGCTGTGGTCATCCCGCAGCCAGCCGAGCTGCCGGGTTTCGATGGCCGGGGCGAGCAGGCCGATTGGATAGAGCAGGCTGGCCAGAAGAAGGCCGGCTGTTGTCAGCTGCCCCTGTGGCTGGTCCGCCAGTGCCAATTTTCGATTTTTCTTCGATTCCAGCCCCATAACGCTCATTGAGCGGTGAAATGGGGGCCAATTCGTGGCGATTGGCGCAAAAGCAAGAAAATTTTTCGCATTGCGGTTTGGTTGCAAATAATTTTGCGCGTATTCAAAGGTTGTTGAACGCTCATACGATATTACTTCGAATTGTCATAATCTATGACCGCATAGAAATTGCTGGTTAATTCCATGCGCGTAAGTCCGGCCATCACGGGATGCCAGAATGCATCCGAAGTAAGAGCAGGGCTTTTCATGCGTAAATTTCTTCTGCCGGTTCTCGCCGGCGCAGTACTTTCCTTTCCTGCCATGGCTGAGACCACTCAGCGCGATCTGGAAGTCATCGGCCGCGCGCTGAGCTTCGTGGAAGGCGCGAGCGGATCTGACCGGACCGTGGCGATTGTCTATGACGCAGCGAGCGAGGGCGAGGCCCAGGCGCTGGCCAGCACGATGGATGGCGGCCTGTCGGCCGGCCGTGTCACGCTGAATGCGCGTCTGGTCCCGCTGGCAGAGGCCGGCAGCCTGGGTGGCTCTGATGCTGCCGTGCTGCTGGGCGCCGCTTCCGGCGATGCCGGTGTTTTCTCCGCCGCCAGTTCGGCCGGCGTGATGACTGTTTCCACGGACATGGGCTGCGTGCAGAGCGGCAATTGCGTGATGGGCGTCCAGTCGGCGCCGTCGGTTCGCATTGTCGTCAATCGCTCGGCCGCTGACGCCTCATCGGTCTCCTTCGCGGCGGCCTTCGCCATGATGATTGAAGAAATCTAGGCGAAACAAGGATTTAAAGAGAAGTATCATGAAGAACATCCTCCTCACGACCTCCGTTTCCGCTCTGGCCGCCAGCCTGGTCGCCACCGCGGGCGTTTCCGCCCAATCGCTCGACTATTCGATGATGAGCGAGCTGTTTGGTGAGCCGGTCACGGCCGGCGCCACGGGCGCCCCGCAGCGCGCTTCCGACGTCCCGGCCACGATGATCATCATCACCCAGGACGATATCCAGCGCATGCCGGAATTCGATATTCCGGGCATTCTGCGCCACTATGCAGGTGTCGACTTCAACCGCTACAGCGTGTCCGACAGCCAGGTCTCCATCCGCGGTGCCGCCACGGGCTATTCGCCGCGCCTCCTGGTTCTGGTCAATGGCCGCGAAGTCTATCTGGACAGCTATGGCTATACGGCCTGGTCGACCCTGCCGGTCCAGCTGGAGGAAATCCAGCAGATCGAAGTGGTGAAAGGTCCGCAATCCGCTCTCTACGGCTTCAATGCCGTGGCCGGTGTGGTGAACATCATCACCCGCAATCCCGACCAGGGCAATTACGCGAACATGCGCGTGAATGCCGGCAATGGCGGCTATACGGACGCGGCTGTGTCCGGCGGCTATCGCATCAATGACCGTTTCACGGTTCGCGGCAGCTATGGCAATGCGGAATCCGACGACTTCGCTCCCTTCCCGCAGAACACGTTCGCCTTCGGTCTGGGCAATGAATTCACCCGCGAGACGGCGGCTGTTGAAGGTCGCTACCAGGTGACCGACAATATCCATGTGAGCGCTGAAGCGACTTATTCGAGCGTCTCCCAGCAGGAGATGGTCGGCATCTATCGCGCGACCCAATCGGCCTATGAACTTCACTCCTACAAGGTCGACCTGGAAGCTGACACGGATTTCGGTTTCATCTCGGCCTCCGTGTTCCGCAATGAGAGCGAGATCCTGTATGACTTCGGTCCGCTGACGACGGAACTGACGGGTTTCCGGGTGCAGGATCTGTTCAAGCTGGGTACGGACGACACCATCCGCATCTCCGGCGAGTTCCGCACCGCGGAAGCCAATTCCTTCCCCTTCCCGGGTAATGGCTCGTTCGGATATGACGGGTTTGCGGTCTCTGCCATGTGGAACCACAAATTCTCCAACACGCTCGACCTGACCCTGGCCGGCCGCTTTGACGTCGTGGAATGGGGCCGTGACGGCTCGCCGGACCCGACCCTGTATCCGTTCACCCAGTCCGACTATGACGTGACGTACGAAGAGTTCTCGTACAATGCGGCCCTGGTCTGGCGTCCGGAGTTCGGCGGCACGGTTCGCTTCTCCACCGGTCGCGGCATCCAGGCTCCGACGATGTTCGACATCGGCTTTACCGTGACCACGACGACGGGGCTGGGCTCGGTGGCCATCTCGGGCAACCCGACCATGGATGCCTCGGCTGTCACCAGCTACGAGATTGCCTATGACCGCGCGATCTCTCCGGAAGTCAGCCTGCGAGCTGCCGTCTTCCATGTCGATACGCAGGACGTGCGCGGCAATTTCGGTAACTTCCCGGATCTGCTGCCGCCGGCCGCCAGCGTGCCGACCTTCCTGTTCGACAATCGCGGCGATACCGCCACTTCGGGCGCTGAGTTCACGCTCTACAGCCAACCGGAAGGTCCGATCCGCTGGGATGTCAGCTACACCTACCAGACGGTCGAGGATGATCTGGACGCGTTCGGGCTCTACTTCATCGAGAGCTTTGAGGACACGACGCCGGCGCATCTCTTCAACGCGCATGTCGGGTGGACGGGCGACCGCTTCACCGCGGACGGATACCTCAACTATGTCTCTGACATCACGAGCCCGCTGACGCCGAACTTCGGAACCACGACCACGGTCGAGGTTGATGCGAACATGGCGATGTCGGCCCGTGCCGGTTACCGGATCAATGATCACTTCAATGTGTCGCTGACCGCGCAGAACCTGAACTATGGCGAAGGCAATGCGATCAATGTGAGCCGTCTGGCGGAACGCCGCGTCTGGCTGCAGCTCTCCGCAGACTTCTAAATCGCCAAATTAGCGCCCCGGCCTGAAAAACAGGTCGGGGCGTTAACCCTGATTTCAGCGATTCACATGGATGTTCGTTGAAACAGTTTTCGCCCTTCGGGGCCCAGCCGGGAGAGGCCAATGGGCAAGCTGACCTCGTTTTTCAATCTTTCCATCGCGCAGTCCTTTGCTGTCGCGCCGATCGCCGCCATCCTGGCGCTGATCGCCGTCGCCGGTCTGGGGGCCTGGTCGCTGGAGCGTGGTTCCGCCAATCAGGAGCGCACGCTGAGCGATCTGAACTCTGCGGTGGAACTGACCCGGTACAAGGCACGTCTGGAACAGATCAATGGTGATGTTCTGGGCCTGGTCACGGCACAGGCGGCCGGCAACCAGATGGATGTCATGGCCGAGTTCGAGGCGGTCGCCGAACAGGTCGACGTGCTGTCCGGTGAACTCCGGGTCCTGATGAATGATGACAGCCAGACGCTGGCCGATCCGGAAATCATCTCCGGACTGATCGAACAGCTGGGCCTGTATCGCGATGCTCTGGATTTCGTGGGACAGATGCTGGAGCTGGACTTTGCCAGTTCGGTCGCTTTCCTGCAGCCCTTCGACGCCGTCTTCTCGGATATCAATGAAGAGATCGAGGCCCTGGCGGATGAGGGCGTTGTCCTGGCGCGGCTCGATGCCGAGGCTACCCGCATTGCGGCCCGCAATTCCGTCTACCTCTTTATTGGCCTGACCGCGGCTGTTGGTCT
>NZLV01000129.1 GCA_002694345.1 Maricaulis sp. | reverse complement strand
GTCTGCCCGGTCATTGAATCCCATCTGGGTGAGGTTGTCGGTGTCGCTGAAGACATCGACGCGCTGGCCCTGGAAGTTCACGCCATCATAGAGGAACACCCCGTTGCGCGGTCGGTCATTGCGGTCACCGCGGCCAGGGCGCGACGCATAGTCCGGTTCGGCTGAGGAGATTTCGGCTGACATGCCGCCGCCGATATTCGGAATGTCGCCATCCACTTGCATGCAGGCGCCGCCAAAATCGGCGTGCTGGCAGACCCGCCAGGCGCGGCGTCCCGAGTGCTGGATGGAGCGGGCCTGATCGTTGAAATTATACTGGCGCAAATCCGGCGAGGAGACCGACAGGGTCACAGAGCGACCGGTGTAGTTCGGGCCGGAATACAGCGTGATGGCTTCGCCGCCGGGTCGGCTGCCACCGGGGCGGGAGCCGCCGGACTGGACTGGCCGCAACGAAGTGATTTCGTCATTCATGCGGCCCAGATTGCGGCCGTCGGACGAGTAGGTGATGCAGGTGCCGCGATAGTCATCATGCTGGCACAACTCCCATTGCCCGCGGACCACGCGGAAGGAGGAGGTGCGGTCATTGAAGCCCATTGAGGCCAGATTGCGCACATCGCCGGTGACGCGGACCTGCTGGCCGTTGAAATTGGGGCCGTCGAACAGGATGATTTCCTGGGCTGAAGCGGCGGCGCTCACAGTACCGCCCGCTATCAGGGCTGCCATCGAGATCACGATCTTGCGCATCGTCATGTGTCCTTTCCTCCGGGGCAGGCGTCATTCACATCCTGCTCCTGTTACCCTCGCCAGCCTGAATGCTCTTGCAGCAAAGGGTTCATTCCCCATTCATCCCCTGAAACAGGACCCGTCAGTTCGGATCATCGTCAGAGGCTTCCTCGTCATCGCTGGACCGCGACCGGCGCGAGAGCAAGCCCTGCAGGAGTTGCTGGGCCGGATCAACCTGCTGAGTCTCTCCGTCTGCCGGTTCGTCATCGGTATTCGTATTGCCCAGCCCGATGGCATTGCGCAGGGCGTCGCGGGCTGTGTCCTCCAGGTTTTGCGAGCCATTGCCGCCAATGGCATTGCTCAAGGCACCTTGGAGCAAGGCCTGGCCCACAGCCTGGGTATCCACACCAACCGAGACCGCATTGAAACCGCCGCGAATGCGGATCGGCACGATCACGCCCTGCAAGTCGCTGGACCCGCCCTGGCCCTCGATCGAGGCGACAGCGCGGGGACGCAGGCGATAGTCCACGGTCTGTGCTGGCAGATTGACCTGGCCGAGGCCCTCCACGCGCAGCAACGGGGACAGCATCAGCAGGTCCTGATTGCGCAACAGGCCGTCCGTGACCGTGAACGTGCCGCCCAGGCTTGTGAAGTCGGTCGTCTGGGTTTCGCCTGTTTCCGCGGACTCGCTGTCCTCCGTGGACGTCTCTGCGGTGTCGGCGTTATTGCGATTGAGGAAGCCGGACACATTGCGGATGGTCTGGGCAATATTGATCCCGACAATGGCTCCGTCGGCGAAGTTGAAATTCCCGCTGCCATCCAGCGAGTTCATGATCGCGGCCTGGCTGTTGCCCGCAGCGGTGAAGTTTAGCCCCATGGAGCCCGTGCCCTGAAGGCGCTCAAAGCCGGCCGCGGCCTGCAGGAAGGGATAGGCGTCCAGCCCCGTCAGGCTGGCCTCAAGCGAAAAGCTCGGCGTTGCCGACCGGGCATTGGCCACGATGGTGACATTGCCCTGTCCTTCATACAGCGAGATGCGCTGCAGCCGGGCCACCAGACGGGAATTCTCGAGCACCACGTTGAGCGCGGCATCAGAGACTTCCAGATCGCGATAGGTCAGCTGGCCCACGGTCAGGTCAAGTTCGGCATCGACGATGCCAAGCCCGGCCAGATCAATCGGCTCTTCGCTCCAAGGCGGCACGCCGCCGCCAGAGGCCGGGGCCTGTTCCTGCGTTTCCGGCAGATAGGGCGTCACATCGAGGGCGGGCAGGTTCAGGGAGCCCGTGATGCGGGGTTTGGTGTCGGCCAGATCCGCCGTCAGTCCGCCGGACCCGGTAATGTCATCAAGACGCAGGCTCTCGGCGGTGAGCGCCAGGCGCGAAGTCGTTCCGGCAATCCGGCCGCGCGTTGAAAAGCGTTCCAGATTCTCGCCCGGCGGCAGCTCGGCTCCGGCAAAGGCGGCTAGGGCACGGATGTTCGGGATGTCGGCCCGGATATCGCCGGCCAGGGCGATGTCCTCGCCTTCGGGGATTTCGCCGTTGAACCCCAGATCGACCAGCCGGCCGCCCAGATTGAGCACGAGCGGTGTCGCCCGGCCTTCGAAAAAGTCGCGGATCGAGCCCAGCGTTGCATCAAACTCCAGCGCCTCGCCATTGGCCGCCAGCGAGCCCTCGATACGGGTTTCCGTGTCCAGAGAGGGCAGGGCGATGGCCAGGTTCAGCCCGGTAATCTCCTGGTTTTGCGTGTCGTCGGAGTAGTGGATCTCGGCATTCTCGATCCGCACATCGCCGAAGCTCGCCTCAATGGGCAGGGCACCGGGCTGGCGGATGAAGCCGCCGGAAGCCGCGGACGCCGGGGCGGGGGCCATTGCAGCAGACGCAAAGGTCCAGTTATTGGCACGGCCGCGCTGCTGCAACCGGATCACCGGTTCGATCAGAACGAACTCCGTGATCTCCACCCGCCGGGAGAGCAGGGGAAGCAGCTCCACGCCGACCCGCATCTGGGTCATCTCGGCAAAGGCAGCGTCGCCAAAGCCGTCGGCATTGGCGATGGAAACATTGTCTGCTTGCACTTGGACGCGCGGGAAAAGGGTCAGGCGGACATCGCCCGCCAGCGCGACATTCCGGTTCAGCGCTTGGCTGGCGGCTTGTTCCACACGGTCCTTGTAGGCCGAGACCGGGACGATGGCCGGCAGGATGAACAGGGCGGCGACTATGATGCCGACAAGGACGAGAAGGCCGAGACCCAGGCGTTTCATGAGGAGCGCTCCATGACGAGATTCGCGGGGCAGACTAACAGGTGGATTTGTCGCTTTCTTGGCGAGACGAACATCCACTTCTGGTTTAGTGTAAGCCCGATTGTGTCGGAAAACCAAAGGGGAAGGTGGTATGCCGGACAAGAAATCCACCCTGTCACTCATGCATCGCCGTGAACTCATCATCGGGCTCGCGGCCGGAACTGTCGTGCCTTTCGTCAGCGGTTGCGCGGATAATGCGGCGCTGGGCCGATCTCAGCTCATGCTGGTCTCCGATGGTCAGTTGGCCCAGCTCTCCGACCAGGCTTGGCAGGACAGTTTGCGCCGTGAGCGCGTCCTGCGTGATCCGGCCTATACCCGCCGCCTCCAGCGCGTCGGCGAGCGCGTCGTGCGCGCATCCGGTCAGACCCAGCACAATTGGGAATTCGTTGTGTTCGACAGCGACACCGTGAATGCCTGGGTCCTGCCGAACGGCAAGGTCGGTTTCTACAAGGGCATTCTCGATATCATGGAGACCGATGACCATCTCGCCACCGTGATGGGGCATGAGGTGGGCCATGTCGCCGGCCGCCACTCCGCCGAACGCGCCAGCCAGCAACTCGCCGCCCAGATGGGAGTCTCACTCCTGACCAGTGCGCTGGGCAGTTCAGGCGGACAATACGCCCAGTATTCCGAAGATGTCGGCGCGGCCCTTGGCATGGGCGTGACGCTGGGCGTGATCCTGCCTTACTCGCGCGAGCATGAATACGAGGCTGATCGGCTCGGCGTCGATTACATGGTCGGCTCCGGCTATGACCCCCGCCAGGCGGTTGATTTCTGGGTCGCCATGTCGGCGATGAATTCCCATAATGTGGCCGAGTTCACCTCGACCCACCCCTCTGACGACAACCGGATCGCGGCCATGCGCGCCCATATCCGTGACCGGGGCTATGTCTGAGGAACACAAGGATTGGCGGGCGACCGGTGAGGGCGCGCAGCGCGGGCTGCAAAACCCCTGACAAGCCGGTTGCCAGTCACCCGGACTGGCGCTAGTTTCCCGCGCCTTACGCAGAGGTGCTTTGCCCTCGCGATGCGTGCCGCCTTAGCTCAGTCGGTTAGAGCGCTAGATTGTGGATCTAGAGGTCCCCCGTTCGAACCGGGGAGGCGGTACCATTTTTCTTCTCCCCCACGCATACCGCACATTCTGACATCGTCAGTGGTCATCGTAACCGGTCGCGCTAATTTCGACCCTAAGAACAACGAGGTCGACATGGACGGTCAGGTCACTGAGCCCGAAAAAACCATCATTCCCTTTGCCGATGGCGAGTTGGCGCTGCGATGTTGGCACAATCCGGGCAAGCCGCTGCTCCTGTTCGCCCATGCCAACGGGTTTTGCGGATCGGCCTACGTGCCTTTGCTGGCGCCGCTGGCGGCGGAGTATGAGATCTGGGTGCCGGATCTGCGCGGGCATGGCCAAACCCGTCTGCCGGCGGATCCGTCCACCCATCGCAGCTGGGACATTTATGCGGATGATCTCCTTCAGTTGATCGACCGGATCGGGCGTCAGCCGGATGTCATGGCCGGTCACTCCATGGGCGCGGTGAGTTCGCTGCTGACGGCGTCCCGGCTTGAGCATGTGCCGGCGCTCCGGCTGATTGAGCCGGTGGTCCTGCCCGTTTCGGTTTATCTGATGGCGTCGGGTCCCCTGGGCAGCCTGATGAAAGGGCGTCTGCCGATCGCGCGTCAGGCGCGCCGCCGGCGCAATGGCTGGCCGGATCGAAGTGCGGCTTTGGCCCGCTACACCAATCACCCGACCTTCAAGCGCTGGGCGCCGGGCCTGTTGGAAGCCTATCTGGAAGACGGGCTCACCGACGCGGACGATGGTCGGGTCGTGCTGGCCTGTGATCCGGAGTGGGAAGCGGTCAATTACGAGGCGCAGGGCCATGATATCGGCCGCGCGGCCCGCCGCGCAGCGCCCAGGGCCCGCGTGCTGAAGGCTGAATTTGGTTCGACTGTGGTGCGCCCCGGGGCGCTGACCAAGCGCGGGGCAGAGCTGACCTTCATGGATGGCGTTGGCCATCTGGCACCGATGGAAGCGCCGGACCGGGTTCGCGACTGGCTGAAGGCCGGGTAACGCCCTCGCGTTGATTATAGAAAACAGGCACAAAAAACGGGCAGGGGATTTGTCCGCCTGCCCGTCTTTCAAATCGCTTCACCGGCGAGCGAGGCTTGCCGATGGCTGCTGACCCTAGCGAGCGCGCAGCACCGATGTGGCGCGTCTGCCCAGCCTAGCTGTTTTCAGCAGCCTCTGCGGCCTCCGCACGGGTCTCGATCAGGGCGCGGGCCGTGTCGGCATCATCGACTTCTTCAATCGTGTCGATATAGCAGCGACCGAAGCTGGCGCCGGAAATATATTCCATCGTCGGGTGATGGATCGTGGTGCGGGCCGAAAAGCTCGTGGTCATTCGAATCCCGAAATTCAGGCCGCGGCACTCATTCTGGAGCGTCACGAGATAGTGGCGACGGCCGCCTCCGCGCAGGAGAACATGTTCATCGTCAATCACGGAATATCCGTTGATGTTGAACAGTCGCACAGAGTTCGGAACCTCGTCTGGTGTGTTGGCCCAGCTGGCCGTGGCGGTCAGGCTGGCGACTGCGATCGCGGTCATGATGGTGTATTTCATGGCTACTCTCCTTATCCCTCAACTTAAGAATGTTATTGGCCAAACGGTGCACGTCAAGGAAAAAGCGGGACGTCCAGACAAAAACGGCCGGAGCAAGGCTCCGGCCGGTTCAATCGACGCGAGCGGTCGGAATCAGCTGTCACCATCGGCCTCTTCGGCCCGTTCGGCGATCAGGGCGAGGGCAGCTTCCTCGCTCTCCACTTCCTCTACGGTCTCGATATGGCACCGCCGTCCGTCATCCAGAACGATGAATTCATTCATCGGATAGTAGAGCGTTGCTGTGGACGGGAAGCTGGTCGCCAACTGGATGCCGAAATTGAGGCCAGAGCAGCGCTGGCGCAGCGTCACCAGATAGTGGCGGCTCACCCCGCCATTCAGCAGGACGTGTTCCCGGTCCAGTACGGAATAGCCGTTGACATTGACGACCCGGACCGAGGAGCGGGACTCCGACGTTGTGGTGGCGCATCCGGCCATGCCGACGAGTGCCGCCGCCGCGAGTGCCGACGAAATCAGATGTTTCATGACATTACCCTTTTCACGCGTCCCTCGACACTGAAGATACCAGCAGGCGCCACTGGTGCGTCAAGCGCGGCGTGGGCAGTGTTAACGCGAGATTAGCCATGATGGCCCGACTCTGGTCGCCTGATTCGACCCAGTGATTCCGGAGAGCGATGTGGTCAGCCCCGTCGAAAATCCAAGCCAGGACTTCATGACCCGCACCCTGCGTCAGGCGGCGCAGGAAACCGGCACGGATTTCAATTATTTGCTCCAGACCGCCGCGCGCGAAAGCAATTTCGATGTGCGCGCCGAAGCGCGCTCCTCCAGCGCGACGGGTCTGTTCCAGTTCATCGAGCAGACCTGGCTGGGGGTGATGCAACGCCGCGGCGCCGATCATGGCTATGCCGAAGCCGCCTCTGCGATTTCACGGGATGCGTCCGGGCGATATGATGTGGCGGACCCGGTCCAGCGCCAGCAGATCCTGGATTTGCGCTTTGACGCGGAAGCCTCCGCCCGCATGGCCGGTGAGCTGGCCGCCGAGAATGCCGGTGTCATCCAGAGCCGTATTGGGCGGTCGGCGACGTCAGGCGAGCTTTATGCCGCGCATTTTCTGGGCGCCCAGGGGGCTGCCAGCCTGATCGAGGCAACGCAGAATGATCCGGGCCAGCGCGCCGATCAGCTTTTCCCGGCTGCGGCGCGGGCCAATCGTGCCATCTTCTATGAGGGAAGCCGCCCGCGCTCTGCGCAGGAAGTCCTCGCCGTGCTGACGCATGAAGGGGATGCCCCCATTGTGCCGGCTTCAGCGGCCCATCCCGTCGGCACGGCCGATGACGCGCAGACCGTGCGTCTGACCGGCCGCTATTCGCCGGTCCGCAATCCGGTTGTGTCCAACCAATTCCAGCGGATCGGTAACGGCGAATTGTCGCCGACCCTGGTCGAAATCCTGGCCTCCCTGGATGCTCCGCAAGCGGCGTCCCGGACCCGGAACTCCTGAAGCCGGACCCCATCCGGCAAGCTTTCGTTAAGCATGCGCGACCTAGTGTCCGCCTTGCAAAACAATGAGATGATGAGAGATGAGCGTAGTTGCACTGCGTAACCGCCTGACCCAGGACGACATTCGTCGCCTCATCAAGGGCGAGAATGATGAAGTGCGGGCCATGGCAGCGCGGAAAGTCTGCAGGCGCATGGACTCTCCCAGCCTCACGCAGACCGAGCGTGAAGCCGCGCAGGCCGTGCTGGAGCTGATTGCAGCCGACGCCGCCGAACTGGTGCGCCGCGCCCTGTCCGTGACGCTTCGCCAGTCTCCGAACCTGCCCCGTGACATCGCCATTCGCCTGGCGATGGATGTCGATACGGTGGCCCTTCCGGTTCTCACCGATTCACCGGTCCTCGAGGATGAGGACCTGATGGCCGTGCTCAATGAAGCCGATACCGCCAAGCGCTGTGCAGTCGCCTCGCGCGCGGATGTTTCGGAACCTGTGGTCCATCGCATTCTTGATTCAGGCGACACCCGCGCCATCGGAACAGCTGCGGCCAATGATGGCGCGCGTTTTGATCCGGCCGCCTACCAGCGCGCCTTTGCGGATTTCTGCGAAAATTCTGACGTGATGGATGCCTTCGTGGCGCGGTCTCATTTGCCGTTGAGCATCACGGAACGCCTCATTGCCCATATCTCCGATACGGCCATGCAGCGACTGGTGACGCGGCACGCCTTGCCGCCGCAGCTGGCCGTCGAGATCGCCGAAGGCATGCGGGAGCGCGCCACGGTGGATCTGGTCGACCAGGCGGGCCTGGCTCATGATCCCCAGCATTTTGTCCAGCAATTGCGCATGAATGCGCGCCTGACACCGTCCTTGATCCTGCGGGCCTTGCTGCGCGGGCATGTCGCTTTCGTCGAGCATGCCTTTGCAGAGCTGGCGGGTGTGGCACACTCCAAGGCCTGGCTGCTGATCCATGACGCGGGGCCGCTTGGTCTGCGGGCCATCTACGACCGTACCGGCATGCCGCCGCGGCTGTATCCGGCGATCCGGGCCGCGCTGGATGTGATCCATTCCTTGCAGGTTCCGCAGGATGAAGCAGGCCGGGCCCACTTCCGTCGCGTGCTGGCGGAGCGGGCCATCACGCGCTTCCAGGGTCTGCCGGAAGCGGATGTGGACTATATCCTGGCACGTTTCGACAGCGATGAGACCGAGTTGGCCCAGGCCAGCTGATACCGGCTCGGTTTTTCAACAACGCGCACAAAAAGGCCGCCTCGAGGGCGGCCTTTTTCATGCAAAAGTTTGTCAGGCGCTTAGTCTTCCCAGGGTTGGGCGAAGGCGAGGGACTGGGTTTCCAGTTCCTTGGCCAGTTCCGCGGCCACCGGGTCGTTTGCATCCCGGATATTCTGGCTCAACGCTGCACGGATGGCGCCCACATGGGCCAGGGCCAGGGCCATGGAAGCCTTCTGGCGTTTCTCCGGCAGGTCGATCATCTTGGTCAGGGACGAAGCCAGGCGCGTGATGATGGGGAATTCATAGGTGGTTCCCACGCCGCGCAGGTCGTGAGCGCGCACGAAGAGGTTCTCGCCCTCATCGCCTTTCAGGCCCTTGGCTTTCACCTCGGTAGCGGCCGCTTCCAGCTTCTGGACTTCCTCTTCCAGCCAGCCACCGAAATCGGCGCGCAGATCCTTGAGGGCCTCCTCGGCCTTCTCGATCATGTGCAGGTCGCCTTGGCTGATCGGTCCGCCGACCTTGGCTTGCAGCAGGTTCGGGACCGAAATCACTTCGACATCATTTTGCTTGGCCATGGAGTGATTCCTCTCAGTTCGTGCAAGCCAGGGTGGACACGGTGTCCGCATCGCCCCGGTTGGTCAGGCTCAAGGTTTCTTGGATGGCGGAGGCCAGTGAGGCCGCCGTGAAGGGTTTGATCAGGAAGGTATCCACGCCGCACTGGCGGGCTTCCTCAATGCGGTCTTCCTGATTGTAGGCCGACAGCATGATGATGGGCAGGAAAGGCGCTGGGCTGCCGGCCGGACGCCGCAGCGTTCGCACCAGGTCCAGACCGTCTCTCGGCTTCATCTTCCAGTCGGTGACCATCAGGTCGACCCGTTTGCTTTTCAGGACATCGAGCGCACGGTCGACCGTGTCTGCCTCCAGCACCTCGGCACAGCCGAAGGCCTGCAGGGTGACACGCAATGCCCCGCGCAGGGCTGCATTGTCATCGACAAGCAGAACCCGCATCCGGGTGATGTCATCCATGGTGCCAGTGCGACTCATAGCCGGGTATGTCCGATCCTGAAATCCTGTCTGAACGCTAGCGCAGCTTGCTTAACACCAGCCTAAGCGGGATCAGGATTCGAACTGCTCGGTGAGGATCCGTTCGGCCAGGTCGCGGCCCTGATCATACAGCAGGGTCAGGGTGACGTCGCTGGCCTCCATGATGTCGACTTTGGCGACCTCACGGAATTCTCGATTGTCGGCCACGGCCGATACGGGCCGGTGTCGTGGTTCGACAATCTCGAAGCCGACCCGGGCCGTGCAGGGCAAGAGGGCACCGCGCCAGCGCCGGGGCCGGAAGGCACTGATCGGCGTGAGAGCGAGAACCTTGGAATCCAGAGGCAGGATTGGGCCGTGGGCCGACAGGTTGTAGGCGGTAGACCCGGCCGGCGTTGCCACGAGCACTCCATCGGCCTGAAGCTCACCCATCCGGTCGCGGCCATCGATCGTGATCTTGATCTTGGCGGTCTGGCGGGTTTCCCGCAGCATGGAGACCTCGTTGATCGCGAGGGCTTCAAACGGCGTGCAGTGGATGTCCTCGCCGCGAACGCGCAGGGGATGGATCCGGACCGGCTCCGCGGTCGCGATACGCTCCAGCAGGCCCTCGGCGCGGAAATCATTCATAAGAAATCCGACCGAACCGAAATTCATCCCGTAGACGCGTGCGCCGGTCTCAAGAGATGTGTGCAGAGCGTCCAGCATGAGCCCATCACCGCCCAGAGCGACAATCGTGCGCGCTTCTTGGATCGGGACGCAGCCATACTGGCGCTCAAGACGCGTCTTGGCGGCCTTGGCTTCAGGTCTGGGACTGGCCAGGAAGGCAATCGGTTCAGTGATAGGGAGGCTCGTGCAAAGACTTGGTCGAACAAGTCTTTATTCAAGCTCTGGTTCCCATTTGACGCAAGACCTTGGCCGCCTTTTCCGCGCCATACATGCGGAAGACATTGGCCGCAGCCGCCATCGCATCGCCTTCCAAAGACTGGTGCATGCGTCCGGCTCGCTGGAGAGCCTTGTGGATGATGGGATAGGCGGTCCGGTCCAGATGGGCGGCCTGGCAAGCCATGGCCGCTGCCTTGACGCCGCTCATGGCCAGGGCAACGCGCCACTGGGATGCTTTCACGCCACATAGATGCGCAATGGCATGGTCGAACACAGCCTGGTCACCGCGCCTGACCGCTTCTAGGGCGTATTCGCCGGTCAGCTTGCCGGCTTCCGCAGCATCGGCCACGGTCTTGGCTGCGGCCCTGTCGATATCGTCCGGGGTCGCGCCGAGCGCAGCTTTCACGGTCAGGTTTTCCACCGTGTCCTTGTCGAGGCCAAAGCGGCGATAGAGTTCTTCGCGCCAGTTCTCCGGGAGCATGATGCAAAGCTGCGTGGCGTATTCCGTCGACAAGTCGTGCCGGCGCGCCAGGGCTTCGCGAAGCTTGGGATTGTCCCGGGCCACGGTCATGCAGATGCCCAGCGTGTTCTCGGAAATCTCGGCCGTGTCATTGTTGGCCAGGGCGCGCAGGACCACAGCCTCACCGGGCTTGGCCAGCGTATCGGTGATCGCCAGGCAGATATTCGGGCGCATGGCGAGATGACGGCGATGCTCGGTGGTGCCAGTTTCGGCCAGCTCGACCATGTCCTTGACCGTCAAGCGTTCGCTTTTCTTGATGATGACCGCGCCAATCTCGACCGGCTCAAAGGCCAGGAAGCGGATCGCGGCGTGAGGAGCCCAGTCGCAATTGGCCAGCCTGGTCGCGATGATCGCCTTGGTCTCGTCATCAGCCTTGGAAGACAGGGTAACCAGCAATTCGCCCGCAACTGGCTCGGTTCGAGGCGCAAGCGGTTGCGCCAGGCACAGTTCCGTAATGCCCAGAGCCAGCTCTTTGCGCTTTCCCGGATCCTTCATGCGGGCCAGGACGTTTAAGGTTTCCGCAGTATTAATGTTCATCTGTGTCGCGGCTTGCGGGTTGTTATCAGTCTGTATGAAGACAGCAACGCCTTGAAAACTTGTTAATCAGACTGCGAGCGGCGAGCCTCACAATGTTGGTTTCGGGAATGAATCTTCAAGTCTTGTATTTATTCGCCTGATATCAATGATGAACAAGCATAGGCGGTTATATAATATGCAACGCGTTAAGGTCGAGCGCTGAAGCGTTTGACGTCTGAAGCGTCTGGGCCGATCCTTGGGCGTTGGCGATAAAAACAGAATCCCGCGGGAGGGTTACATGGACGATCAGGCTAACCTGTCAGTGAAAGATCAGGTGTCGGCAGAGGAGTGGAAGGCGCGTTGCGATCTGGCGGCGCTGTACCGTCTCGTTCGCATGCACGGCTGGGACGATCTCTTCTTTACCCACATTTCCATGCGCGTGCCGGGGCCGGACGAGCATTTCCTGCTCAATCCCTTCGGCCTGCTATATGAAGACGTGACGGCCAGCAATCTGGTCAAGGTGGATCTGGACGGCAATGTTCTGCCGCCGTCGCAGTACGGTATCAATCCGGCTGGCTTCACGATCCACTCGGCGATCCATGCGGCTCGCCATGATGTCGCCGTGGCGATCCACCTTCACTCCGACGCCGGTGTCGCAGTGGCCGCCCAGAAGGGCGGATTGCGCCCGATCTCGCAGCTCGCGATGAACATCATGAATGACGTGTCCTATCACGACTATGAGGGTATCGCGCTGGAATCCGAGGAGAAAGTTCGCCTGGTGGCGGATCTTGGCGAGAAGAACCTCATGATCCTGCGCAGCCACGGCACCCTGTCGGTTGGCGATCACCCGTTTAGCGCGTATATTCGCCTATATCTACTTGAGCGTGCCTGCAAGATCCAGGTCATGGCCCAGGCTGGCGGAGAGCTGATCGAATGGGGGCAGAAGATGCAGGATCGTGTCTTTGGCCAGTCCGACGAAATTTCCTCGAACGAATTCTTCAAGGAAATTGCTTGGGCGGCCGTCCTCGACCGTGTGCGCCGCGAGAGCCCCGGCTTCGACGCCTGATCCCAGCCCTTTGGGTTCTTGGCTCGGCAGGTCTGGTCCTAGCGACTGCACCTGCC
>NZLV01000128.1 GCA_002694345.1 Maricaulis sp. | reverse complement strand
ACCAGTTCACGCCCGGTCCCGCCCCCTCCGTTCTGACCCCCACCGGAGCACCGCCGGTCCTGCCGCTGATCTGCTATGAAGCGATTTTCCCGGGGGTCGTGCGTGCCATGCCGGAACGTCCGGCCTGGATGCTGAATGTGTCGAATGATGCCTGGTTCGGCGCAACCGCCGGTCCGCAACAGCATTTCAACCAGGCGCGCTATCGCAGTATCGAGACCGGTCTGCCCATGGTGCGCTCGGCTTCGCGCGGCGTGTCCGGGGTTGTTGATGCGGCCGGCCGCGCCCGGGTCGAGATTGCGCCTGACGTCACGGGCGTGACGGACGTCACCCTGCCCCTTCCGGCCGGTGCACCGCCCTACATGATCTGGGGTGATTGGCCGGTCTGGCTGGTCTGCCTGATCATCCTCGCCGGGGTCGCGACCCAGCAATACTGGCGCCGCCCGCGGCCTTAAACCGCATCCCTGAAACGAATGTGATGATGGACCCATCTCATGGTTGTGGTATTTTCGGGCGTGTACGGTCCTTTCTGAAACTGGCTTTCGAGGTGAATCGATGACCAGACCCAACCCCCGGGGACCCAATCCGATAGATGTTCATGTCGGATCCCGTATCCGCCTTCGGCGGCAGCTGCTCAAGATGAGCCAGGAAAAACTGGGTGATGAGCTCGGCGTGACCTTCCAACAGGTCCAGAAGTACGAGCGTGGTGCCAATCGGGTCGGTGCGAGCCGTCTCTACCGGCTGTCGCGTGTCTTGTCGGTGCCGGTTCAGTTCTTTTTCGAAGGCCTGGGTGAAGAGGTCGCCGAAACCGGTGTTGCCGATTCCGGTCAGGCGCCGCTGGTCTATGATTTCATCCAGAGTTCCGACGGTGTGTCCCTGGCCGAGGCCTTTTCGCGCATCCAGGATGCCAAGGTGCGCCGGCGGGTTCTGGAACTGGTCCGGACTTTGGCGGAAGAGGCCGAAGGCGCACCGACGCGCTGATCGGGCGCAGGTTCGGTCTTTTCAGGCTGCCGGCAAACCGCTAGATCGCGGCGCATGAGCTTGCCGCCCGAAGACCGACCCGAATTCCGCCTCTATGGCCGTTCCCAGGGGAAACCCCTGTCCGGACGCCAGCAGGACCTTGTCGATAACCGCCTGCCGCAGATGACCCTGCCGGAGACCGGTCCGATCGACCCGGTCGCCTTGTTTCCGGACCGGGCCGCCCGGATTCTTGAAATCGGCTTCGGCGGTGGTGAGCACTTGGCCGGTCAGGCCGCGCTCAATCGCGATACCGGCTATATCGGGATCGAGCCCTTCCTCAACGGGGTCGCCAAGGCGATGACCTATATCGAGGACAAGGGGCTGGAGAATGTCCGCCTGTGGCGCGGCGATGCCCGTGAAGCCCTGCCGCGCTTTGCTGATGGCACGCTGGACCGGATCTTCCTGCTCTTCCCCGATCCCTGGCACAAGAAGCGCCACGCCAAGCGCCGCTTCGTCCAGCCGAACACACGTGATGATTTCGCCCGCCTGCTGAAACCCGGCGGCAAGCTGCGGATCGCCACGGATGTGAAATCCTATGCCGATCACTGCATGGCCGAATTCGAGTTCGACGACCGCTTTGTCTGGCAGGCCTCCAAAGCCGATGACTGGCGCGTGCCTCCGACCGACCACATCACCACCCGCTATGAAACCAAGGGTCTGGGCGATTGCGCCCCGGTCTTCATGGACTGGGTGCGGGTCTAGTCGCATTCCCCCATATAGGCCGTCTCGTAATCGGCCTCGAAACACTCCAGCAGACGGTTCACGACCGGCAGATTGTCCGGCTCGGTGACAAAGCCGCGCGGCATGCGGATGCGGGGATTGTCGCGCAGGAATTGGCGGCGGGCGGCCTGATCCTCTTCGGAAACCGGGACCCGGGACAGCTGGTCGCGCGCCGTTTCCAGCCCGTCCCGGTCGCGGCGCAGGAAGGCGAGCGTGGCGTCGACATAGAAATTCCAGGCCGCATTATCGCCCTCGGGCTGATAGGTGTCGCCCAGAAGGTCGATGGCCCCGGCGTAGTCTCCGCCATTCGCCAGCATTTGTCCGGCATGCCAGCGCATCAGCCGGACATGGCCCTCGCTCAGCGTGAAATCGGTGTGGTGGATATAGGCCAGGATCAGGCCGGCGGCGGCCGCGTGACAGTCGCGATCACCCAGCGGGCGCCAACCACCGGAGAAATCCTGGTCGAAGGCCTGTGGGTCGAGGGCGAGCAGGTCGTTGGCCTCGTCGGCATCCACATCGCAGGCGGTCAGGGCTGACCGGGTCGTCTCCGGCAGCAGGTCGAACGGGTCCTGGGCCAGTGTGGTGGCGGGCAGAAGCAGTGCTGCAGCGAGTGCCGAGGCGATGATCTTGCCCGACGGCGCGATTGAGCGTTGTTTCATTAAAATGCGTCCCCTTTTCGCGCATCCTAGCGGGCGGATGCTTGAGGTCGAATTACGGTTTCGTAGGCGCGGAGCTGCGGTGAGGGGTGCTGATCGCTGTCTTGCTTTGTCCCCCAATCCGGCGTATAAGCGGTGCATTACATGTTCGATCGCATCGGATGATGCTTTCGAGCGGTCGCTTTCGGCGGCCGCTCTTTTTGTTGGTGAAATGGGCCTAGCGCATTGAAGACAAAAACGCCTCAGGACGACCGCATTCTGGCCTTGGCCGACCCTGTCGCGGCAGAGTTGGGCCTGGAGATCGTGCGGGTCCGGGTCATGTCCGGTAAGAAGACGCGCCTGCAGATCATGACCGACCGCCTCGATGGTGTCGGTGTGGATGTGGACGATTGTGCTCGCCTTTCCCGCGCCCTGTCTGATGTGCTCGAGGTCGAGGATCCGATTTCCGGTGAGTATGATCTGGAAATCTCCTCTCCCGGCATTGATCGCCCGCTTACCGCGCTGGCGCATTTTGATCGCTGGGAAGGCTATGAGGTCCGGATCGAACTGGACCGGCTGGCCGAGGGCCGCAAGCGGTTCAAGGGAATCCTGGCCGGTACCGAGGACGGCAATGTCCTGCTCGACATGGAAGGCGAGGAAGACACCACGCTGATCCCGTTCGACTGGATCGCCGAAGCCAAACTGGTTTTGACAGACGCCTTGATCGAGGCGGATTTGAAAGCGCGGGGCGGTCCAGCCCCGACGCAGACTGAAGGAGACGAATGATGTCGCTCTATGCTTTTGAAGGAATTGCCCGATGAGCATCGGTGTAAGTGCCAACCGGCTCGAATTGCTGCAGATCGCCCGTGCGGTCGCCGCCGAGAAATCGATCGACGAAACCATCGTCATCGAGGCTATCGAAGAGGCGATCCAGAAGGCTGCGCGTTCGCGCTATGGTGCCGAAAACGACATCCGCGCCAAGATTGACCCGAAGACCGGTGAGCTGTCGCTGACCCGGAACATGACGGTCGTGGAAGAGGTCGAGAACGAGAGCCAGGAGCTCACGCTGGCCGACGCCCAGAAGATCGACAAGACGGCCGAAATCGGCACGGTCTTCTCTGACGAGCTGCCGCCGATCGAGTTCGGCCGCGTGGCCTCGCAGACTGCCAAACAGGTGATTACTCAGAAGGTTCGTGAAGCCGAGCGCCAGCGTCAGTTCGACGAGTACAAGGATCGTGTCGGCGAGATCGTCAACGGCATCGTCAAGCGCGTCGAATACGGCAATGTCATCATCGATCTGGGTCGCGCCGAAGGCATCATCCGCCGCGCTGATGGTATTCCGCGGGAAAACCTCCAGAATAATGAGCGCGTGCGCGCCTACATCTATGATGTTCGCGAGGAAGTCCGCGGTCCGCAGATATTCCTGTCGCGCGCCCATCCGGACTTCATGGCTGCCCTGTTCGCCCAGGAAGTGCCGGAAGTCTACGAAGGCATCATCGAGATCCCGTCCGTGGCCCGTGACCCGGGGTCCCGCGCCAAGATTGCCGTCATCTCCAATGATGGCTCCATCGACCCGGTTGGTGCCTGTGTCGGTATGCGCGGTTCGCGCGTCCAGGCCGTGGTGTCCGAGCTGGCCGGTGAGAAGATCGACATCATTCCGTGGTCCGATGACCCGGCCACCTTCATCGTCAACGCCTTGCAGCCGGCGGAAGTCGCCAAGGTCGTGCTCGACGAGGAAGACCAGCGCATTGAGGTTGTGGTGCCGGACGAGCAGCTCTCGCTCGCTATCGGTCGCCGCGGTCAGAATGTCCGCCTGGCCTCGCAGCTGACGGGCTGGTCGATCGACATCCTGACCGAGGAAGAAGAGTCCGAGCGTCGCCAGAAAGAGTTCGCCGAGCGCACCCAGCTCTTCATTGCGGCCCTTGATGTGGACGAGGTCATCGCCCAACTCCTGGCCACTGAAGGCTTCACCGATGTCGAAGAGATCGCCTATGTCGATCTCGGCGAAATCGCGGTCATCGAAGGCTTCGACGAGGACACGGCGGAAGAAATCCAGGCGCGCGCTCGCGACTACCTTGAACGCCTCGCTGCTGAACAGGACGCCAAGCGCATCGAGCTGGGCGTCGAGGATGCGGTGCTTGAGGTCGAAGGTGTCGATCTCGCCATGGCCGTCAAGTTCGGTGAAAACGACGTCAAGACCGTCGACGATCTGGCAGGCCTGGTCACGGACGATTTGCGCGGCTGGTTCGAGACCAAGAATGGCGAGCGGGTTCGCGAGCCGGGCATCCTGGAGGAGTTCAACCTCTCCGCTGAAGATGCTGAGATGATGATCATGCGGGCCCGTGTGGCAGCTGGCTGGATTTCCGAGGAAGACCTGCCGCAGCCGGAAGTCGATGAGACTGAAGCCGAGCTGGATGCCGAGGACGCGTTCGACGTGTCGAACATGGACCTGGCCGAGCTGGAAGCTGAAGCCGAAGCTCTGGGTCTGGACCTGGACGAGGCTGCCGAAGCGGAGAAGGAGGCTGAGTAAAGCCGGATCCGCGATGAAGAAGGACCGCGAGCGGCGCTGTGTCGCCACGGGTGAGGTGGGCGAGGAAGCCGATCTCATCCGCATCGCCCTGGGCCCCGACAATGCGATCGTGCCGGATCTGGCCGCTCGCTTGCCGGGCCGGGGGGCCTGGGTCGGCGCCAGTCGGGCGCGGGTCGAGCAGGCGGTCAAGAAAAAGGCCTTCAACCGGGCCTTCGGAGCCCCGGTTGATGTGCCGGATGATTTTGCGGGGATGATCGAGTCCCTGCTGGCCCAGCGCGCGCTGAACCTGATCGGTCTGGCGCGACGGGCCGGAGAGCTTGCCGCCGGCCAGGATGCCGTGCGGTTGGCCCTGAAAGCGGCGCGCCCGGCCTGGCGTATCGAGGCCAGCGACGCCGCGCGGGATGGTCGGTCCAAGTTGGACCGGTTGGCCCGGGCAGCCTGGGGCGATGTCCCGGTTGCCGGTTGTTTTCTGGCCGAGGATATCGGCCAGGCGATCGGGCGCGGACCGACGGTCCACGCCAGCATGTCGGACGGCTCGCAGGCGCGGGCTTTTTCGACGGTCATCCGGAAACTGTCTGGTTTCCGCGCGATCGATCCGGCCGGTTCGCAGGAACCGGAAGATGCGGAATGAACCGCGCAAGCGGTTGCGTCCGGGGCGGAGCTGGCTAGTTTAGCGAGCCTTCGAACCGGACACAGGTTTGAACAGTGCGCCTTTCCGG
>NZLV01000039.1 GCA_002694345.1 Maricaulis sp. | reverse complement strand
CTGGAGCATGCGCGTCAGGCCCTGATCCTGGCCGGGGATCTGGCTTTCGCGACCCAGGAGTCAGAACGCGATGAGCGCTGGCGAGCCGCCCTCCAGGCGACCTACCGTCCTCTCGAGATCGGGATCGACCCGCAGCCGGTCGAGCGCCCGCAAATTGCGCAACAGGGGGAAGCCCTGCGCCTGCCTCCCCTGGCCGGCGCGCCAGCCCTGATCTGCCGTCATGCCGAGGCGGGACGCCGCGCCTTCGGCGACGGCGATGTGCAGGCCGCAGAAGCCCTGATCTCCATGACCCAGAGACTGGTGGCCGGACGCGATGCCTACCATGCCGGGGTGAAGGAAGAGCGCCACAGGATCGCCCGCGACCTGCACGATGATGTCTCCGGCCGCCTCATGATCAGCCTGCACCGCACCGACAGCCAGCAGGCCCGCACCGATGTTCGCGAGGCCATGGCCGATATCCGGACCATTGTCTCCGGCCTGGCCGGCCAGCCCCGCCGCCTGGGAGAGCTTCTGGCGGATCTGCGTGAAGAAAGCCGTTCACGCTGTGATGCGGTCGGCTTTGCCCTCGACTGGGCGGACAGCCCCGCCCTCGCCGATCCCTTCCCGCTGGACTATGCGGTCTATCGCCAGCTGCAGGCGCTGATCCGCGAATGCGTCAGCAATGCCCTGCGCCATTCCGGCGGCCACACGATCACGGTGGCCATACAGCGCGAGGCGGACCGGATGGCCGTCGAAATCCGGGATGACGGGCACGGCTTCGCTGCGGATGCGGATGGCAGCCACCAGGGCCACGGCCTGCAAAATTGCGCCGTCAGGGCCGAGGCTCTGGGCGGGCAGTTCAGCCTCCGGCCGCTCGCCCGGGGCAGCGAAGCCCGCTTCACGATCCAGCTGATCCCTGCCACCGCATCGCCCGCATGAAAAAGGGCCCGCCGAAGCGGGCCCTGATCCTGACTGAAGATCGGCTGACGGACTATTCCGCAGCGCCGGCCACGGCCTTGACGTAAGCCGTACGGACATCCTGGTGACGGGTGTCCAGATCGCGGGCGATTTCCTCGTCCTGCTTGGCCAGAACGTCGAGGTCCTGATCGGCATAGTGGAGCACGCCCATATCGGCATAGGCCTTCTGGATCTTGGGACCCCACAGACCGATATCCTTCACCACCGGCACAATGCGCTGGAACAGAAGGGTCCGGAACAGCTTGTTCATTTCGGAATTCTCGGCCCACTCGATGCATTCCTCGACCGGAAGGCCCATCACTTCATAGACCTCACGGGCCTGGAAGCGATCCCGCATGTGATAGCAGGCCTCGACCAAGAATTCCTCGCGCTCGTCGCGCTCGGCCTGGGTCAGGTGCGGGTAGTAGTCGCGCAGGGAGAGACGACCGAAGGCGACATGGCGTGCCTCGTCTTCCATGACATAGGCGTTGACCATCTTGGCCAGCGGGTTCTGGGCCAGGTCACGGATCGTGCCGAAAGCGGCCAGCGCCAGACCCTCGATCACGACCTGCATGGCCAGATAGGTAAAGTCCCAACGGCTGTCGCGCAGGGCTTCATCGACCAGTTGACGGAGCGGTTCGGTCATCGGGTAGGCGACGCCGAACTTCTGCATGAGTTTCTTGTAGGCCTCGACGTGGCGGGCCTCGTCCATGACCTGGGTGGCGGCATAGAATTTGGCGTCGAGATCCGGCACGGACTCGACAATCTTGGCCGCGCAGATCAGGGCAGCCTGCTCACCCTGCATGAACTGGGAAATGTTCCAAGACTGGGCATGACGGCGGAACTCGATCTGTTCCTTCTTCGTCATCTTCTCCCACATGGGAGAGCCGTGCAGCGCGATGCCTTCATCAGGCAGCTGCATCGGGTTCTCGAAGTCGAGTTCGAGGGTCCAGTCGATCCGGTTGACCGCATCCCACTGCATGTCCTTGCCCTTCTGGTACAAGTGCATGAGCGTGGACCGGCCCTCGTCGTATTCGAAATCGAAGGTGGCGTCGAATTGCTGCGGAATCGACCAGTTCTTGTCGATGTCCGGCATCGGATAAAGCTCGCGAAGCGATGCCATGGCGCTAATCCTCCCCAGGGGCGACCAATCGTTGTCGGAATGAACTTGTTCTTTGGTGAACAATGTTCACATTCCCACCGTGATTCAAAATCGCTCGCTTGGCAAGGGAAAAGCGAAAAATGTGATGATTGAAACGAACAGTGTTCGCTTAAAGCCGCCCACCCGGGCAATCCAGCGCGTGTTCGCACAATTGGTCGGTGATGTATTTGAACGCCTCATCGACACTGTCGGTCTTCACCATCAGCTCGACATCCTCCGGACTGATCGTGCCGAACTCCACCATCGCCTCGAAATTCAGCACCTTGTCCCAGAACTCCCGGCCGAACAGCACGATCGGCAGGCGTTTGCGCATCTTGCGGGTCTGCAACAGGGTCAGGGCCTCGAACAATTCGTCCATCGTGCCGAACCCGCCGGGCATCAGGACCAGCGCCTTGGCCAGGTAGAGGAACCAGAATTTGCGGGTGAAGAAATAGTGGAATTCCATGCTCAAGGAGCGGGTCACCCAGGGATTGTTCCCGACCTCGAAGGGCAGCGAGATCCCAAGGCCGACATTCTCGCCCTGGGCCTCTGACGCGCCACGATTGGCCGCCTCCATGATGCCCGGACCACCCCCGGTACAGATCACGAAACGCCGGCCGCTTTCATCGCGCAGATCCTTGGACCATTGGGTCAGGCGGTGGGACAGCTCACGCGTCGCCTCATAATATTTCGAAATCTCCAGCCGGCGTTCGGCGGCGGCCACATCCCCGCCCTCCGCCTTGCAGGCCTCCAGCGCTTCCTCGGCTTCCTCGCGCGAAATGATGCGGGCCGATCCATAGAAGAGGATCGTGTCCTGGATGCCGTGATCGGCAAACCGGGTCTGGGGTTCAATGTATTCCGCGAGGATCCGCACCGGGCGGGCCTCGGGGGAATTGATGAAGGCCTCATCCTTGTAGGCCTTGGGCGGGAATTGCTGCGGGGGCTTCTTCGTCATCGTCTAACCGTTTGAAATCTGGACGGCCGGACACCCTGCGCCCTTTGTCGGCGCGACGCAACAGACTGGAACGCAAGGCTTACTCGGCCGCGTCGGGAAGCTTTGCCTCGCCCTCATGACGGGCCTTCCAGCGCGCCAGGATCTGTTCCGACGTGGCGCGAGAGCCATCCGGCGACCAGCCCGGCGGAGCGAGCAGATAGAGCAGCGCATGCTTGGGATTTTTCGCGCCCGCCATGTCTTTCACAATGCTCCACCACTCGTGCAGGCTGATCTTGATCGGGTTGTAGGTCCCCAGATTCTTGACGATGCCATAGCGGCAGGGTTCGTCGTCCAGCTCCGGCTGGAACGTGCCGAACATCTTGTCCCAGATGATGAAGACGCCCGCATAATTGCGGTCCAGATAGAGCGGATTGGTGGCGTGGTGCACACGGTGGTGCGAGGGCGTATTCATGACAGCCTCGAACCAGGGCGGCATTTTGCGGATCGCCTCGGTATGGATCCAGAACTGGTAGATCAGGTTGAGCGATCCGACGAAGGCGACCATGGCCGGGTGGAACCCCACAAAGATCAGGGCCGACCCCAGCCACAGGAATTTCAGCGTCAGCGGGCTCAGCCAGGGCTGGCGCAGCGCCGTCGTGAGATTGTAGTGCTGGGAAGAGTGGTGCACGACATGGTCGGCCCAGAACCAGCGCACCGTGTGCGCCCAGCGGTGGGACCAGTAATACAGGAAGTCATCCAGCACGAAGGCCAGGATCCAGGCCCACCAGGCGAAGCCGATCGTGGTCAGGCGGTGCTCATAGACGAAGATCGCCCACACACCGATCACGCCGCCGAAAATCACGCCGGAGACCGTATTGCCCAGGCCCATCATCAGGCTGGCCGCGCTGTCATGGGCCTCAAAGCGCGCCTTGCCGGTCAGGCGCGCAAACAGCATCTCGCCGAAGACCGACAGAACAAACAGCGGAATGGCGAACCAGACCGGATCGAAATTCTCCACAAAGGCGGGCGCTTCCATGGTCTATCCCTGCAGGGCTTGCAGCCGGCCGGCCCAGTCACGGGCCTGGTCAGGCGTCTCGAAACCGAGATGCGCCGGCGCAAAGGTGAAATCATTGAGTGTCAGCGTCAGACCCGTATCGTCCGCGGTGACGCTGCGGACCTGGCCCGGTTCCAAATAGCGGATCACGAAATCGCTGCCGCGGGCGACCAGCAAGGCCAGGCGTGAGGCCGACTGGTCCGTGACCAGGGCCGATTGGCCATCCGGGGCCAGGACGCCCTCACCGGCGTCAAAGCCCACCGCATCGGCATCCAGCCGCGCCACGGCCTCATCGAGGCTGTCCAGCTTTGCGGGTGTGTAGAGACCCAGCCAGGCGTTCACCGCCACCATGGCGGATATCCCGGCAACCGAGCCCAGCAAGACCCAGAGAATGAGCATGTTCGAATCCGTTCCAGGGTAGAGGCGTCAGCCCGACGGAACCGACGCCAGAAACGACAGCCGAAAAACAAACGGCGGG
>NZLV01000127.1 GCA_002694345.1 Maricaulis sp. | reverse complement strand
TCGCCGGCCAGTTTGAACTTGCCGCCGAAACCCGCCGTCGATTGCTTGGTGACCTTCATATAGTCATCCACAAAGCCGATCAGGCCGAAACCCGCCGTGACGAAGATCACGATCCAGACATAGGCATTGGACAGGTCGGCCCAGAGCAGCGTGCCCACCATCACCCCGATCAGGATGAGGAATCCGCCCATGGTCGGCGTGCCGGCCTTCTCCAGGACGTGACGCTCGATACCCTCGGTCCGGATCGGCTGACCCTTGCCCTGCTTCTTGCGCAGCCAGGCGATCATCGGCTTGCCGAAGGCGAAAGCGATGACCATGGCGGTGAACAGCGCCATGCCGGTGCGGAAGGTGATGTAGCGGAACAGATTGGCCAGCTGCAGGTCTTCAGCGAGCGGCGCGAGGAGAAGGTAGAGCATGAGCCGGTCAGGCCTCCGTCAGTCCGAATGCGGAACCATCTGCCAGGCTTGCGGCAATCCTGTGGAGGCCGGAGGCATTGGATCCCTTGAGCAGAACCACATCGCCCGGCCGGACCGCCGACATGATCATTTCCAGCGCTTCGCCCGCATCGAGCGCATAGCCTGCGCGGCGGTCGCTGGGCAAGGCGTCGTGCAGGTGACGCATGCGCTTGCCGCAGGAAAACACGGCCTCGACATGGGCTGCCGCGAGCGGCTCAGCCAGGCCGGCATGGAGCTCTGCTTCTCGCGGTCCCAGCTCGAACATGTCGCCCAGCACAGCGATGCGGCGCCCCTGCCCGGACGGCTGGGCAGCGCCCAGCGCCGAGATGGCGGCTGCCATGGAGACCGGATTGGCATTGTAGGCATCGTCCAGCAGGGTGAAATCGCCCCCGCCCGGCAAGGCGATCTTCAGGGCGCGGCCCCGGCCGGCCTCGGCATCGACAGTGGCCAGCGCGTCGGCCACGGCATGGGCATCCAGGCCCGAGGCCGCGGCGGCGGCAAAAATCGCCGCGACATTCCAGGCCCAATGGTCCCCGGACGCCCGGATATGGAAACGGGTGCGGATGCCCAGCACATTGATCAGGCCGGTGGAGCCGTCCAGTCCGGTCTCGAAGTCTTCGATCCGGATCGCGGCCTGCTTTGACCGGCCGAAATCCAGCATGAAGGCGGCGCAGGAGCGTTTGGCATGGCGAGCCAGGCGTTCGCTGTGCGCATCATCGGCCGGATAGATGGCGACGCCGTCATTCTCCAGGCCCTCGAAGATTTCCGACTTGGCATCGGCGATGGCCTCGATCGTGCCGAGATGTTCCAAATGGGCCGGTGCGATACGGGTGATCAGGGCGACGTGCGGGCGCACGAGACTGGAAAGGTCACGGATCTCGCCGGCATGGTTCATGCCCATCTCGAACACGGCCCGCTGCGTGTCGCGCGGCATGCGCGCCAGGGTCAGCGGCACACCCCAGTGATTATTGTAGGACTTCACGCTCCAATGGGCCGGGCCGGCCGCGCGGAACACCGCCGCCAGCGCCTCTTTCACGGAGGTCTTGCCGACACTGCCGGTCACAGCGACGCGAATGGCGTCACAACGATCCCGGGACGCTGTGCCCAGCGCGCGCAGCGCGTCCAGGACATCAGGAACCTGCAGCGCCGGTTCCACGCCAGCGTCACCGCGGGAGACCAGGCAGGCGGAAGCCCCCTTTTCCATGGCCGCCCTGGCGAATTCATGCCCGTCGCGCACATCCTTCAGGGCCACGAAGAGATCACCCTTTTCCAGGGTGCGCGTGTCGATGGAAATGCCGGAACAGGTCCAGTCCGTGTCCCCGAGCAGCATGCCGCCCGTGGCGGCAAGTGCCTGACCGGAGGTCCAGAGCGGATCAGACATGGGCCGCCTCCCGGTCCTGCAGCGCCTTGCGCGCCTCTTCACGATCATCAAAGGGCAGGATCTTGTCGCCGACGATCTGGCCGGTTTCATGACCCTTCCCGGCGATCAGAAGGCAATCTCCCGCCTTCAATGCGGCGACGCCGCGGCGGATGGCCTCGGCCCGGTCGGGAATCTCGATGGCGCCCGGACAGCCCTTCAGCACGGCAGCTCGGATGGCGGCCGGGTCTTCGGAGCGCGGATTGTCGTCGGTGATGATGACGCGGTCCGCCAGGGAATGGGCAATCGCTCCCATCTTGGCGCGCTTGGACGGGTCGCGATCACCGCCGCAGCCGAAAATGACGAGTATTTCGCCTTCCGTATGGGGGCGGGCCGATCGCAGGAGCTTGTCCAGTCCGTCCGGCGTGTGGGCGTAGTCCACCAGCACCGGCGCGCCCTCCCCGGTCTCACCAACCTTGTCGAGACGCCCGGGCACGCCGCCCAGGCTTTCCAGCGTCCGGCAGACGGTCTCCATGTCCACGCCCTCGGCCAGCGCAATGGCGGCCGCGCCGAGCGCGTTGAGGATCTGGAATTCACCGACCAGCGGGATATCCAGATGGACGTCCGTGCCGCGCCAGGTGAAGGAGACGTCCTGGCTGGCCGGACGGGGCGTGATCTCGCGGATCATCAGATCCTCGCCGCGCCAGCCGACCGTGAGGGTTTCCAGACCGCGGGCGCGGGCCGTATCGGCCATCTTGCGCCCCCATTCGCTGTCGACATTGATCACAGCGCGGCCATCCTCGGGCAGGCGCTCGGTGAACAGCAATTCTTTGGACGCGAAATAGTCCGCGAAATCAGGATGATAATCCAGGTGGTCCTGGGTCAGATTGGTGAAGGCACCCACACTGAGGCGAACACCGTCCATACGGTGTTGCTTGAGACCGTGGCTGGACGCCTCCATCGCAAGATGGGTGACGCCATCCGTTGCGAGATGATCCAGCGCCCGCTGCAGGGCAACCGCATCCGGCGTCGTGTAGCCAAGGCTCTCCAGACTGTCATTGCGGGTCACGCCCAGCGTGCCGAGACAAGCCGCATCATATCCGGCGGCGGCCCAGATCTGGCGCAGGAACTCCACGCTGGAGCTCTTTCCATTGGTGCCGGTGATCGCAACGATGTGCTCGGGCTGGTTCGGGTAGAAACGCGCCGCCAGTTCGGCCAGCTCGGCAGCGGGGGCCTCGGAGACCAGGACCGGGACCGGCAGGCCCTCGACCGGAATATCGGTGAGAATGACAGAAGCGCCCTGCTCCAGCGCCTGCGGAATGAAGGCGCTGCCATGCTGTTTGAAACCCGGCAGAGCGGCAAACAGGAAGCCGGGCTTCACGGCACGGCTGTCCAGCGTCAGGCCGGCAATCTCGATCGCGCCATCTTCCGCGTCGAATTCGTCTTCGGGCATCAGCTCGGCCAGCTTCACGGGATCATCTCCGGCATCAGGGCGGCACGGACCAGCGCCGCGCGTTCACCCGTTTCATCCTCGGCCCGCTGTACACCCAGAATGGGGCCGATACGGGACACGATCTCGCCGACAGCCGGAGCAGCCGTCCATCCGCCGGTGGCGTAGCCATAGGTCGATTCAGTCCCGTGCGGTTCGTCCAGCAACACCAGGATCGCATATTGCGGATCCTCGTAAGGGAAGACTGCCGAGAAGGACGAAATCAGGCGATTGCTGTCATAGCCGCCGCGCATCGGCTTTTCGGCCGTGCCGGTCTTTCCGGCCACCCGGAAACCGGGAGCGTCCGCATACCCGCCGGACCCGTCCAGCACATTCTCGCGCATCAGATCGAGCACGGTCTGGGCCGATTCCGACGACATCACCCGCTCGCCAACAATCGTCTCGTCGGCCGCCACAGGCAGCAGGGTCGGACGCACATAGACGCCATCATTGGCGATGGCGGCAAAGGCAGCGATCGTCGAGATCGGGCTGACGGCGATACCATGACCATAGGAGATCGTGGCCGTTTCGGTCGGCCCCCAATTGCGCGGCAGGAGCGGATCGGCGCTCTCGGCCAGCTCGATCGGTGCCCGCTCCAGCAGGCGCAGGTCGCCGAGGAAACCGCGCTGCGCCTAGGCCCCGACATCCAGGGCAATCAGGCTGGACCCGATATTGGAGGAGTGCGTGAAGACTTCCGTCAGCGAGAGGCGCCGGTTTTCAGCGTGATAGTCATTGATCTCATAGCCGCCGATCTGAAGCGGACCGGTCGCGTCATAGCCGCTTTCCAGCGTCGCCGTCCCGGTTTCCAGGGCCATGGCGACGGTAAACGCCTTGAAGGTGGACCCCATCTCATAGACGGACTGCGCGGCACGGTTCAGGCGCCCCGCCGGCGTGGCGTCCGAAGGACGGTTGGGGTCGAAATCCGGCAGGGAGACCATCGAGACGATCTCGCCGGTATGCACATCCATGACGATGCCGGTGGCGGCATTCGCCTCGAACTCGACCATTGATGCGGCCAGCACTTCGGCGACATGAAATTGCACGGTCATGTCGATGGACAGGGCCACCGGACGGCCATCACCGGCCAGAAGCGACCCGTCAAAGGCGCGCTCGGCACCGGCCAGGCCATTCAGGTCGCGGTCCGTATAGCCCACAATGTGCGACGCCAGACGCCCGCGCGGATAGACGCGCCGCGGCTCCATGCGGAAGCCCAGGCCCGGCAGGCCCAGCGAGAACACAGCCTGACGCTGGCGCGGGGTGAGATTGCGGCGCACCCAGACAAACCGGCCGCGCCCACCCAGATCCTCGGTCAGCGCGTCGACATCAATGTCCGGCAGCACGCCCGCGAGGGCTTCGGCGGTTTCGCGCGCATCCCACACCAGGGAGGGATCGGCATAAAGCGAATGGGTTTCCAGCGTGGTGGCGAGCACCTGACCGGTCCGGTCGAACAGATCGCCCCGCACAGTGGCCTGCTGCGTCTGGCGCTGTGACGGGGCGGCGTCCGCCGGTCCGAAGACGGCGATATCGATGGCCCGCGCGCCCAGAAGCGCGAAACCGACAGCCAGGCTCAACCCCATCACGCGCAGGCGCGAACGAGCGGCATCCAGCGCCTTGGTCTCATCACTCTCGATGCGAAGGAGCCGGGACATGTCGGCAGGCGCCGCTTCGGCAAGCGGCGGCAAGGCCACGCTGCGAGACTTGGCCGATACCTGTTTGCGGAACGGCCACAGACGCATCAGTCAGGACCTCCCGTACGGCGGGGTCCGGCGACAGACCGGTCCTCCACACGTTCTTCTCGGACCAGAAGCCCGTCCTGGCGCAGGGCGGACCCCTGCGTGTTCAGATCGGCATCGGCCAGAAGGGGAAGATCGTTCAGACCCACTTCGCGCTCCGGATCGAGCGGCTCGAATCCGAGATAGCGGCGCGCCAGGGCGCGCAGACGCTCGGGGTCTTCCAGATGGGCAATCTCGACATTGAGCACATTGATCTGACGACGCTCCTCGGCCAGTTGGGCCTGGATATCCTCCAGCCGCTCCTGGGAGCTCTTCGCTTCGGCCTTCGCGATATAGAGCGCCACCGCTAGAGCCGCAGCGACGACGAACGCGATCGCATTGAGCGTGCGGATCATAGCGCGGCCTCCAGGCGGGCAAGCGGAACAACACTCCGATACAACTCCGAACCATCCAGGATGGCCGGCGCCTCGGTTCTCACAGCAGCTCGCAGCTTGGCCGAGCGGGCCCGCGGATTTTCCGCCGCCTCTTCGGCACTCGCCTCGACAGCCTTGCGATGCAGCAGACGGAAGGACGCATCCGGTCCGGCCTGCTCGACAGGCGCATGGCGCGAGCCACCCCCTCCTGCCAGCCCGGCCCGGGCTCGCAGGAAGGTCTTAACCATGCGGTCCTCCAGTGAATGGAAGGTAACCACGACAAGCCGGCCCAGCGGCGACAGCAGACGCTCGGCCGCCTCCAGCGCGCGGGCCAATTCGCCCAGCTCGTCATTTACGTAAATGCGCAACGCCTGGAAGACGCGCGTGGCCGGATGGATTTTCGAATGTTTTCCGCCAGTTGCGCGCGTGACAATCTCGGCGAGCCGATCCGTCGTCTCGATCCTGGCCTCTGATCGCGCCTTCACGATGAAGCTGGCAACCCGGCGAGACCGGCGCTCTTCGCCGTAGACATAAAATATATCTGCCAGATCCTGCTCGCTGAGCAGGTTCACGGCATCGGCCGCGGTCGGGCCCGACGCGGCCATGCGCATGTCCAGCGGACCGGCCTTCTGGAAGGAGAAACCGCGTTCGGCCTGATCGATCTGCATGGAGGACACACCGATATCCAGGACGATACCGTCCACGGTCCGGCCACCACTGGACAGGACCACTTCTTCCATCGCAGAGAACGGCGCCTCGACAAAGACGAAACGCCCGCCCGCTGCCTGGTGCAGGCTGTCGGCGGCCGGACGCACGCTCGGATCGCGGTCAATCCCGATCAGGCGGCAATCGGCTGCCGAAAGAATGGCCCGAGAATAGCCACCCGCCCCAAAGGTGCCATCAATGTAGAGAGCCCCATCGCGGGGCTCGAGCGCGTGCAGGACCTCGCCCAGCATCACCGGGATGTGCGGCTGGGGGCTCATGCTCCACCTCCCGGACGCGGGGGGAGTTTCAGGGACTTCTTGTTGTCGCGGGCAAAGCTGCGGGCATTGGCCTTGCGCTCGGCGAGGCGTTCCGGATTCCAGATCTCGAAGCGCGAGCCCAGACCCACAAAGGCCGCCTTGCCATCGAGGCCGGCCAGCTCGATCAGGTCCTTGGGCAGGGTGACCCGGCCGGTGCCGTCAAAGGCCAGACCGCGCGTATCCCCGAAGATCGTCTGCTCGAACGCGGCGCGCGCGTCGTCATAGGGATCCATTTCCTCGAGCAGGGCAAGATAGCGGTCCAGCAGAGCCTGCCCGCCACCTTCCAGATAGCCGCCCTCGAAGGAGGGCCAGACATAGATTTTCTCTTCGGGGTCATTCTTCACGACCGCACGGAATCCCGCCGGCACGGAAACCCGTCCCTTGGCGTCAACTCCATTGATGGTCGTCGAAAGAAACACGCGGATGCCCCCAGAAATCCGTAAACCTGCCCTGCATGGTTAACGATGGGATAACATGGGATTTCGTGGGAAACAATGACGAAAGGTTCGTTTTTCATGGATTAACGGGGGTCATGAAGTATTCACGCAACACGAAAAACGGAACGGGAAGAGAACATTAAGTTAATATCCACAGGCCCAGACCATGCACTTCCTGGGATCGGGTGGGATTTGCCGGTTTCCGTGGATTTTTTCCGTTTCGGCAAAACCGGTCGCTTCGCGAGACCGGGTGGCCCGGAGGCCGGGCGCAAAACGCGCATTGATACGGAAATGGAAAGAAAGGATCAGGTGGCCTGTAAGCCGGGTTCTGTTCCCCGGCGAACCGGGGCGACGACCATTCATCTGCGACCGGCCTTGCGGACGGTCTGGTGCGACCTACCCGGATGACATGCGGAGACGCATGTGGGCGAACCCGTTCATCCCTATTCGGTCTTGCTCCAGGTGGGGCTTGCCGTGCCCCCTTCCTTGCGGTCGGGGCGGTGCGCTCTTACCGCACCCTTTCACCCTTACCGGAGCCGAAGCCCCGGCGGTCTGCTCTCTGCTGCGCTTTCCCTGGGGTCACCCCCGCCGGGAGTTACCCGGCACCTTGTCTCCGTGGAGCCCGGACTTTCCTCGATGGCGCCGTTTCCAGCCTTGCCACCGCGGCCGTCCAGCCACCTGATCGCGGGAGGCAATGCCTGCAGCAGCCAGCCCGGTCAAGTCCGGACGACGCTGATCGCTCAGCCCAGCGAGGCGACGCGCTCGATGAGGGACCGTGTTTCCGCATCCACCGCGCCATCGACGCGGTCAGGCCGCCAACGGCGCTGGAAGGCTTCGACCACGGGTTTCAGGCCCGGTTCGAGCGAATAGCCGATCTGTTTGAGCAGGGCGGCGGGCTCGCCCTCGGCCTTGGTGTCCGGCAGGGTCGCGGCACAGCCTTCGCGGGCCAGCCGGTCCCAGGGGAATTTCTCGCCCGGATCAATCTTGCGGCCGGGCGCCAGATCGGAATGACCGATCACCGCTTCCGGCAGCAAGCCGTGACGCGCCAGGATGTCCTGCACCAGCGCGATCACGGTAAGGATCTGGACCTCGGGATAGTCAGGGAAGCCGAACTCATGGCCCGGATTGACGATCTCGATACCGATGGAGGCCGAATTGAGATCCCCCTCCCCGCGCCAATAGCCGCGACCGGCATGCCAGGCCCGATGATGCTCGTCGACGAGCTGGAACAGACGGCCATCCTCTTCCACCAGATAATGGGCGGAGACGCTGGCCTCCTTGTCGCGCAACCGGTCCAGCGCGGCCTGCCCGGTCTTCATCCCGGTATAATGCAGAACGACATGACGGATCGGGCCACGCCGCTTGTTGTAGTTCGGCGACGGCGCAGAGATCGGCTTCAGGCTCACAGCGTCTTCTCGCGGGCCAGTGCGGCCGTGGGCAGTTTCTTGTTTGGCCGCAGGGCAATGATCCCGACCCCGATCAGGGTCAGCGCACCGCCGGCAACCAGGCGCCAGCCGAACGGGTCACCCGTCACGGTCAGACCGGCAATCACCCCGATGAAGGGCGCCATCAGGGTCAAAGGCGCGATCAGGGTGGCGTCATAGCGCTGCAGCAGGTCGTAGAAGACGCCATGGCCGAACACATTCACCAGAAGCACGGTAAAGGCCACCGCCAGGAAAATCGGCCAGCCACCATCGACGATGGACTGCATCTGCCCGGTCTCGAAGGTCAGGGAGAGCGCCAGCAAAGGCGGCGCGGAGATCAGCCCGATCCAGGCCTGCATGCGGATCGAGTCGAGCGGCATCTGCTTGACCAGGATCATGCCGACCGCGGCGGCGAAGGCCGCGCCGATGCCGATCAGGAGACCGATGGACAGGTCCAGCTCCGCCGGATTGGCGATCACCAGGGCCACGCCGATGAAAGAGACAATGATGCCGATCACGCGCGGCAGGCCGACCTTTTCCTTGAGGAAGATGACCGAGAGGATGGTGGCAAAGGGCACCCCGGTCTGGACGGCAATCGCCATGCCCGAGGGCGTTGCCCAGCGCAGCCCCATGAACATGAGGACGTATTGCGCAGCACCCATGGTGAGACCGATGGCGATCATCGTGCCCAGCTTGGCCGGGATGGGACGGATCCAGGGTGCCAGCACCGCATAGAGCAGCGCAAACCGCATGAAGGCGAAGAAGATGGGCGGCACACCGTCAAAGCCCGGCACCCACCCCGGGGCGCCGGTCACGGAAAATTTCGCGACGATGAAGTTGATGCCCCAGACCACGCAAACGGCCATCAGGGCGAGGAAATCCCGTAAACGCATGTGTCCGTCATGGACCGCTGCGCGCGGACGGGCAAGCGCTAATCCGCGGAGGCCGGGACCACATCGGGCGAGAAATGGGCATCCAGGAAGGCCAGAAAGTTGCGCCAATCCACCGCGGTCACCCCGTGCAGACCATTGCGCATGAAGACCGCGATATCGGCCTGCGGGTCGAACGCCCCCAACGCGTCCTGCTCCAGACCTTGCGAGCCATAGAGATGGTAGATCGGCGTGGCGCCCTGGGCGGCACGGAAACTGCCACCCGGATCAGACCACTGGTCGCGCCAGGCCCCACCGATCAGCAGCGGACGCGGGGCCATCAGGGCGATCAGCTGATGCTGGTCGACCGGGATCAAATCCTCGCGCCCAGCGAAGCCGGCATAGGTGTCGCTGAACCAATAGGGATAGGTATCGGTGATCTGGGCCACGCTCTCTCCGGCATCGGACCGGGTCAGGGTTGTGCCGCCGGTTCCGGCCTGATGGGCGATGACGAGGTCGATGCGATCATCGAAGGCGGCCGCAACAAGGGCTGACTTGCCATTGCGCGAATGCCCCCACACCGCCATCCGCTCCGGATCGAAGCGCGGATCGGCTTCCAGAACATCCACCAC